>DASXJO010000414.1:0-2323 GCA_036497385.1 Candidatus Angelobacter sp.
TCCTAACGGCGCTTCGCTGCCGATCAATACTCTACTGCCGACCGTAACCACCATTCACGACCTCACGCCCATGGTGATGCCCTGTTTTCCTCGCCGCACTGCTTTCTTTTTGAAATTCCTGCTCACACGCTCCGCCAAGTCTTCGGCCGCGGTCATCACCGTCTCAGAAAACTCTAAGCGGGATATTGTCCGCATCTGCGGCGTTCCTCAGTCAAAAGTTCATGTTGTCTATGAAGGCTATGACCGTGCACTTTTCAATACTGTCCCACCGGAACCAGCACTACTTCAGCCATTGCTTGCACGCTTGGGGATCAATCGGCCATACATCCTCCATCACGGCGCAGTCCAGCCGAGAAAAAATCTTCCTCGTCTCATTGCCGTTTACCGGCAGATGCTTGCCAGAAATACACAGCTCAATCTCGACTTGGTACTGGCTGGCCCTCTTGGCTGGCAGCATGAAGAAACTGCAAATGCCGCACGATCTCACAATGCAAGCAGAGGCAAAGTCGTTTTTACTGGCGCGCTCAGTGATGGCGATTTATCTCTGCTGGTCCGTGGCGCTTCACTCGAAGTGATCCCATCGCTCTATGAAGGTTTCTGTCTTCCCATGGTGGAAGCCATGGCCTGCGGAATCCCCACTATTGCCGCCAACAGTTCCTGCCTGCCCGAGATCTCTGGTGGCGTGCTGCGCTATTTTGATCCCAATTCCATTGAAGATATTGCCGCCTGCATTGAAGCGGTTCTGCTGTCCCGTGACTTGCAAGCCGAACTTGGTGCACGTGGCTGCGAACACGCCAGAAAATTCAGCTGGGATCTTTGCGCACAACAAACCGTGGCCGTTCTGGAGCATGTTGCCCGCAGGCACGCACTACATTCTCGCGCGGCAGGAGTTACGCTGTGAAAGTCGCAATAGACTCATGGACGCTGGCCAGTCGCTTTCGCTGCCAGGGAACTTACGTCTACACGCAGAACCTGCTTCGTGAATTTAAAAAGACTGCGCGCCAGCGCGCCGACGTTCGATTCTCCATCTTCGCTTCCGCCCGAAATGGCAATGCCGCCATTCATATTGCTCCGGAAGACCGTTTTGAACTTCGCTCATCAGCATTGCTCGATCATGATCGGTTATGGCGCTTTGGTGGCGCGGGCCTTTCTGCCTCCCGATCCCACGCCGATGTTATGTTTATTCCCACGGCAGCCACTTTGCCCATTGGACCTGTACCTGTGGTCTGTACGATTCATGATGTTACGCCCATCACGATGCCGTCGCATTCGGCCCCGGTGAGCGCAATACAGCGCGTCTTGCTCAAGGGCTGCGCGCGGTTTTCCCACGCAATCATTACGTCCTCGGAGTGTTCAAAGAGAGATATCGTTGCGCACCTTGGCGTCTCTGAAGAAAAAATTGTGGTGATTCATGATGGCTGCGATCATTCGCTCTTCAACACAGATCATCCGGACATGGCAGCGCTTGGCGATTTGCGTGCTCGCCTGCGAATCGAAAAACCGTACCTGCTTCATCATGGAACAATTCAGCCCCGCAAGAATCTCAAACGGCTGATTCAGGCTTTCCACCTGATGCTGGCAAACAATGCAGATCTCGACTTCGACCTGGTTCTCGCTGGACGACTTGGCTGGGCATCCGACGAGATCGTGAACGCAGCCGCAGAGCGAAGCGGCCGAGGCCGTGTCATTCTTACTGGCATGCTGGACGATTCTGATCTGGCGTTGCTGATCAAAGGCGCTACGCTGGCCGTTGTGCCGTCACTGTATGAAGGCTTTTCATTGCCCATGGTTGAAGCCATGGCATGCGGCGTGCCGACAATAGCATCGAACACGTCATGCCTGCCGGAGATATCCGGCAACACTCTTGCATATTTTGATCCGCTTTCCGTTGAAGACATGGCTACGTCCATGGAAACGCTCCTGCGCGATTCAGAATTGCGCAGCCATGTTAGCGAAAAGGGAATTAACCGCGCCCGCGAATTCAGCTGGGAGCGCTGCGCACGGGAGACGCTTGACGTGCTGATAAAGGCAGGACGGTCAGACCGTAATTGAATGAATCATCCAGCAACATCACGCGCAATTGTTATTGAGCCGCCGAACTGGCGCACAGAGCTGCTGATCGTCGGGACTACCCTGGTATTGGCTGCTGGCGCTCTTGTCACTCCTCTTGCTCTGCCATTGTCCGTCAGCGGACTGGTGTTCGTTCTGGCTGCGCTTCGCGTCAAGGCTTTACTGCCCGTCGTAGTCTTTTTCTTGCCGCTTACGCCATTTCTCAACTGGGATTTCCCCATACGCGACCTGAGTACGCTGGTGCGGTTCAGCT
>DASXJO010000415.1:0-11016 GCA_036497385.1 Candidatus Angelobacter sp.
GTCCCTCGAGTTCAGAGCCTGCACGCTGCAGCACCTTGAGTGGTACACGTGAAGAGAAGCCATCTTCTGAGTTGAGCAGCAAAATGGCCTTGCCGCCGGCAGCAAGATGCTTTTCCGTTGCCTCATCCATTTGCGAGGAAATGAACATTGTCTCGCCGCCTACGCTGGAATCCATCTGATACCCAGCCTGCCGCAGACCCTTACTCAATTCAGGCATGGTTCCCAGAGGATCATGGAAATAAAGCGGAATTTCCGTTGCGGGCTGCGGCTTGGGGAAGATGTATAGGTTGTAGTCATTTTCCGCCAATAGGGCTCCCTGGCGTGTACGTATCTCAAGATGCAGATGCTCTGGGCCGGCCATTGAAAAATCCGGCGCTACGAAAGAGATCTTCTGCAGACCCGCAACTGTGCCACTGGCAATGGCTTCAGCAATTTCAAACTGGCCGCCTGCGCCTGCGTCCGTCATCCAGCGCACTCGCGTGCCTTTTAGTTCACGGCTGCTGTAATGCGAGACAAGAACTTGCAGCTCAACTTTGTCTCCGCCAATAAAACTCTGTTTCGGAGTGTCCAGCAATACCAAATCCGACTGCTGGAGCTTCTTCAATTCCGCAGCAAAGACTTTTGGGTTACGCCACATATCCAGAAGCCCGTTTACCTCCCAATGGATATCTGTCATCCCGGTTACAACATAACCCTGGATTTCGCCGTGCCGGCGCATGCTCTCGATTTCATATTTCAAAGAGATGAACTGGTGCCACTGGGTTTCTTCAGCCAGCATATTGTAGTCGCCAAACAGAGTGTCGAAGTGGTATTGCTTAAAGCGGTCCAGCAGGCCCGCGGGACGAGTGACATCTCGGCCCCCGAAGTCCCGTTCATACCACCAGGGAGTTTCTTCGGGTAGCTTCGGCAACCCCCAATTTCCAAATTCAGAGACAAGAATTGGTTCGCACCCCGTCCGTTCAGCATCACCATAGGGGGTATAACTCCATGCTGGACGCTGCGCCAGCTCAGAAACAAATTTCTCCCATTTCTTGACCTGATCGGGCATCGAGTAATAGTTGTGGAAGTCTTCAAGATCGCTCTTGATATGAAAATTGCCTTCGCATGCGCTATTGTCGACCACCAGGCGCCCTAGCGGACGCACGCATTCCTTGATCCAGTTGAAAGTATTTTTGAGCCAGGTGCGCTGCGTGACATCCTTTAGATCGATGCCCCAGGATTCATTCATGATGGTTTGAATCACAATGCAGGGATGGTTCCAGTCGCGGGCCAGCATCTCCTCAAACATGCGTCGGCCGCGCTCGGCAGCCTTGAGTGAGAAGTGGTCGGAAGGGTACCAGCAGTCGCTCCATGAAGGCATCTCGCACCAGAGCAGCATGCCAAGCTCGTCGGCAACCGTGAGATAAACGGGATGGCAAACTTTCAAATGGCAGCGAAGCACGTTGATGCCGATGGCTTTTGCCTTCAGCATCATGTCGCGCACATATTCTTCTGAAGCCGGCGTATGGATGGTTTCAGGATAAAAATCCTGGTCAAGCGCGCCTATGAGATAAAAAGGCCGGTCATTGAGGAAAAGCCTGCCTTCGTGCGCCTCAAATTTTCTGAATCCGAAGCGCACGCGTTTGCGATAGGTGACGGCGCCCTGCAAATGAACTTCAAGGGTATAAAGATTTGGTTCGTTTGGACCCCAGAGGCGCACGTTCTTTACTGTGCCGCGGAAAGCCTGTTCAGCGGCTATTACGGAAGGAATGCTGTCTTCAAATAACAGGCGATGGCTGCTGTCATACACGCTGAAATGGATCGAGGTCTGTTCGCAGACTGCCGAATCGGCAAGCCCCTGTCCGGCAAATTGAACGTCAACGCCGAAGTCGCCGCTCACGTTCGGCGTCACATGGACTTGCTGGATGTAAATCGCAGGGCAAAACTCTACACGAACGCCCTGCCAAATACCGCCATTCTGCAGATACCAATTCTGCTTGCCATGGGGGATTTCGTTGTACATCATCTCCGGGCAAAGGGCTTGGTTAAGCTGCTCGTCCATTGGTGGATCAATCACCCGCACCGCGAGCTCGTTCATGCCCGGTTTAACGGTGTGAGTGAGATCGAGCGCGAAGGGCGTATAGCCGCCTTCATGCGTTCCTGCTGAGACTCCATTGATGAAGACCTCGGCGAAATAGTCGACTGCACCGAATTTGAGAACAACCTGGCGTACGTCACTGAATTGCGGCGACTCAAAGCGTGTCCGATACCAGGCCACGCCCATGTAGTCACGCAGATCGTCGTAAAGCACGGCCCAGGGCACGCCAACGCGGGCGCGCCGCCAACCGGTTGCGGTCTCTAGATCTTTGACCTTCAGAGTGCCTGTCGGGTCAGTAAGCAAGCTCCAGCCATCGATCAATTCAAGACGGGGAGCATTATCGCTGTGGGAATGAGGCAAAACGGAATCCATAAGGGCTTTTTCTATTTTGATGGAAGCTGAGAGCGCGGGGTGCACGAAATCACCTTAAACAACAAAAGTTAATCTCTTAATCCTATTTGGGGGGCCCCCGTCGGACATCCTGATAGCCGCACGCTGGGTTCAAACCTTCCGGGGCAAGCCATGAAAGTGAATGCAGATATCGAGCTAAAGCAACTTACGCTGGAAAACCAGCACGTCCGCCTGCAAATGCTCCCTGAAGTCGGCAGCAAAATAACTTCGTTGCTCTACGTACCCGATAACCGTGAGTTTCTTTTTCAGCCGCCCGCCCCGTCGCAACCTTACAGAATTCCGGGTTACGGAGCTCAGTTCAAAGACTTTGATAACAGCGGCTTTGATGAATGCCTGCCCACCGTAGGCGCCTGCCGGTATCCCGGAAAGGCTTTTCGGGCTGATCTCCCTGATCACGGTGAAGTCTGGTCAGTCCCCTGGGACTGGGATACATCCGGCGACCGCGTGCAGCTCAGATGCAGGTGCCGGCAACTGCCGCTCATTTTCTCAAAAGAGATCCGGCTGCAGCGTGACAGTGTGCTGATCAGCTATAAAGTTGAAAATACATCTGAAGATGAGGTCGACTACCTCTGGTCCTCGCATCCTTTATTAGCAATCAATCCCGGCGACCGCGTGATGATTCCGCCTGAAGTCAGCGAACTCTTTATTGACCAGTCTCATACCGGGAGGCTGGGCGGGTTTGGTGACCGCACCCCCTGGCCTTTGACGGTTGC
The DNA here is from genome assembly GCA_036497385.1 of Candidatus Angelobacter sp. GTDB lineage: Bacteria > Acidobacteriota > Terriglobia > Terriglobales > Acidobacteriaceae > Angelobacter. The sequence goes on from DASXJO010000415.1 coordinate 3,202, forward strand.
TCGCAACGGTGCGGCAGCCGATCTAAGCTCATTACTGCCGCCGAACGCGAACACGGCTGAGAAGTATTTCACGCCGCGGCTTTCGCAGGGCTGGTGCGCGCTCTACTCGCCTTCCACCAATCACTCAATCACCTTCCGCTTCGACCCAAAGACTATTCCGTTCGTCGGCATGTGGATCAACCAGGGTGGCTGGCCCACGGATTCCGCTTTCAAACATTACACGGTAGCCTTGGAGCCATGCAGTGGCGCTCCTGACTCGCTGGAAAAAGCAGTTGAGTTCAAACAGGCCAGCGTGCTTGCTGGAAAGCAGACTCAAAGCTGGGAACTGGAAATACAGCTCCGTCCGGGGCCGCCCGCGATATGACGACTATTGCCGATCCTGTGCTCTACCAGCTGGTGAATGACTTTGTTCGCCGGTTTAATGAAGAGCCGCAGGTATTTCGCGCACCGGGGAGGGTGAACCTTATTGGAGAGCATACAGACTATAACGATGGTTTCGTGATGCCGGCGGCAATCGAATTCAGCACCCTGGCACTCGCGAGCAAACGCAAGGACCGAAAACTTGTGGTGACGTCTCACGAGTTTCAAGAGGAATTCGAATTTTCCCTGGACCAGGCTTCTTCCCGCAAAAAGCGATGGACGGATTATGTTCAAGGCGTTGCAGTCACCCTGATCGCAGCAGGGTTTGAAATTCCCGGCGCTAATCTGCTCATCAGCAGTGATGTGCCTATGGGCGCGGGCCTCAGCTCCTCTGCCGCGCTGGAGGTTGCAACTGGATTTGCTTTGCTGCAGCTTGCCGGAATAAAGGCGAACCTGGTGGAACTTGCGAAACTCTGCCAGCGGGCAGAAAACGACTTTGTAGGAACTCGGTGCGGGATCATGGACCAGTTTGTCTCCTGCCTTGCCGAGCAGGGCCACTGCTTGATGATTGATTGCCGCTCGCTTGAATATTCAAAGCTGCCTGTGCCCGACCAATGTGCGCTTGTGATCTGCAACAGCATGGTGCGGCACGAACTTGCCGGGGGTGAGTACAACGTGCGCAGGCAGCAATGCGAAGAAGGTCTGGCAATCCTGCGGCGGTTTGTTCCGCAGGCCCACTCTTTGCGGGATATTACGCCTGAACAGGTTGCGCAATATGCGGGCGAACTGCCGGAAGTTCTCTATCGCCGGTGCCGCCATGTCGTGACAGAGATTCAGCGCGTCAGAGATGCTGCCGCGGCACTCAAAGCAGGCAATCTGGAGCGCTTTGGAGAGCTCATGCGCCAATCGCATATCAGTTTGCGTGACGACTATGAAGTGAGCTGCCCTCAGCTGGATCTGCTGGTGAATATTGTTTCCCAACAACCTGGAGTTTACGGCGCCCGGATGACGGGCGGCGGTTTTGGAGGTTGCACCATTAATCTGGTAAAGAGAGAAGCTGTGCAGCAGGTCACACATCATGTAGCCGCTGAATACCAGGCGAAAACCAGTGTACACCCTGAAATCTATGTCTCTGCTGCTGCTGGGGGAGTAAGCCTGGTTTCCTGACGTATATCGGCACTTGTTGCGCCCTTGCCGAATGGCATCTTACCTTTAGCGCACAATTTAAAAGGTTGGCCTTTGCGAATACTTGTAACTGGTGGTGCTGGATATATTGGAAGCGTGGTTGCCCAAGCCCTTGTGCAGGCAGGCCACGCTGTTGTTATTTATGACAACCTGACTCATGGCTACAAAGAGGCGGTTCCCGCCAAAGCTGTGTTTATTGAAGGCAATGTCAGTGACGGTGAAAAGCTCCACTACGTTCTGAGTAGATCATCCTTTGACGCCGTCATGCACTTTGCCGCCTCGATTGAGGCGGGCGAGTCAATGGTGGTTCCTGAGCGTTACTTCCGCAACAATTCAGCCGCTACTCTGACGTTGCTGGAGGGAATGCTGGTCCACAACGTCAAGCGGCTCGTCTTTTCATCAACTGCGGCGCTTTACGGCAACCCAGAACGAGTGCCTATCTCAGAGGAAGAGCCCCTCCGGCCAACCAATGCCTATGGGGAATCAAAGCTGCTAGTGGAGCAGATGCTTACATGGCTGAACCGTATACACGGACTAAGATACTGCAGCCTCCGTTACTTCAACGCCGCAGGAGCGTACGGAAGTCTTGGCGAGGCGCACCAGCCTGAGTCGCATCTGATTCCGCTTGTTCTGCAAGTTGCCGCAGGCCAAAGAAAGGCAATCAATATCTTTGGCACGGATTATCCCACGCCCGACGGCACGTGCATCCGCGATTACATTCACGTTTGCGATCTCGCGCAGGCGCATATTCTCGCGCTTGAGGCGCTGGAATCACAGAGCCGGCTGATCTACAACCTGGGAAACGGCCGGGGCTTCAGTGTGCGCGAGGTTATCGAGGTGGCACATAGGGTGACAGGCCATGCCATTCCGGCCGTTGAATCGCCTCGACGCGCCGGTGATCCCGCTATTTTGGTTGCTAGTTCGGAAAAGATCCGCAAGGAACTCAATTGGCAGCCGGAATATCCTCAGTTGGACCAGATTATTGAGAGCGCCTGGAACTGGATGCAAGAGCATCCGCATGGATATGCATCTGCCCAGGAACAGCAGGTTCAATGGCCGGCCTAAAGCAGCAGCACCCACACAGAAGGCTGAATCCGCTCACTGGTGAGTGGGTCCTCATTTCTCCGCACCGTACGCAACGGCCATGGCAGGGGCAGTTGGAGACTCCCGCCCCAGAGAACCAGCCCGCCTATGATCCAAATTGCTATCTTTGTCCGGGGAATCAGCGGGCCGGCGGCCATCGCAATCCTGAATATACCTCTACGTTTGTTTTCGTAAATGACTATTCCGCTCTTTACCCGCTAGGTGCGGACGAAGAGTTTCAGACAAATACCTGCGATCTGATTGTTGGCCGCTCCGAGCCGGGAATATGCCGCGTGATGTGCTTTTCACCCCGGCATGACCTCACGCTGGCGACGATGGGTATTGCCGAAATCCGGAATGTGGTTGACGTCTGGGCGGAGCAATACCAGGAACTGGGAAGCATGGAGTGGATCGCTCATGTCCAAATTTTTGAAAATCGCGGTGCGATGATGGGCGCCAGCAATCCACATCCGCACTGCCAGATCTGGGCAAACGCCACCATCCCGAATGAGCCTATTAAAGAACTCGAAAAGCAGCGGGCTTACCTGGAATCCCACAAGGTTTGTTTGTTGTGTAATTACTTGAAGCTGGAAACAGAATCGCAGGAACGCGTGGTCTATGTAAATGATCACTTCGTTGCGCTAGTTCCTTTTTGGGCTATCTGGCCATTTGAAGTGATGCTGATCAGCCGCCAGCACAAGGCCAGCCTGGCTGAGCTTTCATCGCCAGAGCGCGATTCACTTGCTGAAGTGCTCAAGAAAACCACTGCTGGTTTTGATCGCGTGTTCCAGACTCCTTTCCCATATTCCATGGGCTTTCATCAGTCGCCCACAGACCAGAAGGATCATCGCGAATGGCATCTGCACGCACATTTTTATCCGCCACTCTTGCGATCAGCCACTGTCCGTAAATTTATGGTCGGGTATGAGCTGCTGGCTGGGCCACAACGCGACATAACACCCGAATCCGCTGCAGACAGGCTGCGGGAATACATTAATCAATAAGGCTTTTATGAATTCAACACAACAAATCCGCCAGACAACACAGCTTCCTGAGCTTTGGGGCGGCTTTGAATGCACCGTTAACCGACTTGGCGACAGTTACATGGACCAAATGGAGCTTTCCGGTCATGCACACCGTGAAAGCGACCTGGAACTGCTGCGCGAAATTGGCTTCAAAGCAGTTCGATACCCGGTGTTATGGGAGCGTTTGGCACCAAATAATTTGCAAGACATCGACTGGAACTGGTCTGACCGGCGGTTGCACAAGCTGCGGGACCTCGGGATTAGACCAATTGTCGGTTTGCTTCATCACGGTAGCGGACCAAAACACACAAATCTGCTCGATCCACGCTTTCCGGAACTGTTTGCTGAATATGCGCGTGCCGTAGCAGAGCGATATCCATGGGTAGATGCCTACACGCCGGTAAATGAACCTCTCACGACTGCCCGCTTCAGCGCTCTCTATGGACACTGGTATCCGCATGCTAAAGACGATCGGCAGTTCTTGCATGCTCTGCTGAACGAATGCCGCGCAACCATTCTGGCGATGACGGAGATCCGAAAGGTAAACCCACGGGCGCAGTTGATCCAGACTGAAGATTTGGGAAAGACGCACAGCACGCCTCAGCTTGCCTATCAGGCTGAATTTGAAAATGAGCGCCGTTGGCTCACCCTTGACTTGCTTTGCGGGCGCGTGGATCAGAAATACCCTCTCACATGCCACCTCAAATCGATGGGAATCACCGATCGGGAGTTGGAGTGGTTCGATGAGAACTCACTGGCTCCAGATATTTTGGGGTTCAACTATTATTTGACCAGCGAACGTTTCCTGGACCATCGGATAGATTTGTATCCGGGGTGTCCGGTGGGGGGAAATGGCCGTGATGCGTATGTGGATGTGGAGGCAGCGCGCATACTGAAGGAGGGAATCTCAGGCGCAGGGGCCCTGCTGCGGGAAGCTTGGCAGCGGTTTGCGCTTCCGCTGGCCTTGACTGAAGTTCACAATGGTTGCACCCGCGAGGAACAAGCGCGCTGGTTTGTGGAGCAGTACAATTCCGCGACCGCACTGGCGATACAGGGAATTGATGTCCGCGCTGTAACGGCATGGGCACTGCTGGGTTCCCACAACTGGAACACGCTGGTCACTCGTGATGGTACTTACGAGCCCGGCGTTTATGACATTCGCGCGCCAAAACCACACCCGACCATCATGGTAAGTATCCTTAGCGACATTGCGCGGGGAAAAAAGCCCAATCACCCGGTCCTTAATTCCGCGGGATGGTGGCATAAGCCGTCACGCCACGTTTTTGGTGTTTGTTACTCCGGACGCTCAACTCCTTCACACCACCCGCTGACGAGATCCATAGACAAACATGCCCGGCCGATCCTGATCACTGGGCGTACAGGGACACTGGGCCGTGCTTTTGCGCGAATTTGCCGCGATCGCGGGCTGGAATATGAGCTGCTCTCTCGCGCACAAATGGATATTGCCGATCTGGAGAGCGTGAATGCTGCGATTGATCGCTGGAAACCCTGGGCAATCGTGAATACTGCCGGCTACGTGCGGGTGGATGATGCGGAACTGGAGAGCGGACAGTGCATGCGTGAAAACGCCATCGGCCCGGCGGTATTGGCGGCAGCCTGCGAAACGCAGGGAATCAAGCTGGTGAGCTTCTCGTCTGATCTTGTTTTTGATGGAGAAAAATCCACTCCCTACATCGAGAGCGATCCGGTGAAGCCGCTCAACGTGTACGGACGTTCCAAAGCTGAGGCAGAATGCGCCGTGCTTGCGCTGTCTCCAGAGGCTCTGATGATCCGCACCAGCGCGTTTTTCGGTCCATGGGATGAATACAACTTTGTTACAGCAACGCTCAAGGCACTCAGTCGCGGAGAAGAGATCACAGCGGTAAGCGATTACGTTGTTTCACCGACGTATGTTCCTGACCTGGTCCACGCGACTCTTGATCTCCTGCTCGATGACGCGCGAGGCATCTGGCATTTGGCAAACTCCGGCGCGGTAACCTGGTCAGAGCTGGCAATGATTGCAGCGAGGATGGCCGGAGTAAGTACTGCCCGGCTCACACACAGCAAAAATTCACTTTGGAAATCCGCTGCTGTGCGTCCCAGGTATAGCGCACTTGAAAGTGAGCGGGCGAATATTATGCCGACCCTGACGAATGCTCTTGAACGCTACTTCGCTCACCCGGAGCTTCCATGGAAATCCTTTGCGCAGCCGCTTGAATTTGAGGGCGATGTCGCGGCATAGCAGACCAGAACAAATTCTCAACCGGCAAAGTAATTCTCAACTGCGAAGACAGTTACGCCACTTTCTTCCCGTTCTGGTTGCCTTCTTTAACCTGCACTGTCAATTTGCCGTTGGTATAGCTTGGATACAGCATCTTCTTACCACTAAAATCAGCAACCGGAACCTGAACCTCAGTACTGATTTTGTTGAAGAGCGTAAGGGCCTGAGCGGTAACCTGGTCCATATTGTAGTACTGGTATGTCGCTAACCGCCCAACAAAGTGGACACCCAGAGTTTCATCAGCCAGGGCTTTGTATTTCCTGTGGATCTCTTTATTCTCTGGACGCGGGACCGGATAATACGGATCGCCTTCATCCATTGGAAATTCATAGACAATGCTGGTTTTAGGATGTTCCTGCCCGGTTAAATATTTAAATTCTGTCACACGGGTGTAAGGATGTTCATTGGGATAGTTCACCACCGGCGCAGGTTGATAGGTCTCGCGATTGTGCGTCTCATGCTTGAACCGCAGTGACCGATAAGGCAGCTTGCCATAGCGATAATCGAAGAACTCGTCCACTGGTCCGGTAAAGATGATTTCCTTTGCCAGCAACTCCCCCCCAAGCTCGAGGTAGTCCGTGTTCAACATGATTTTTATGTTCGCATGATCAAGCATGTTCTCGAACATGCGCGTGTAGCCGTGAAGCGGCATGGCTTGGTAGGTATCGCTGAAGTAGCGGTCGTCGCGATTGGTCCGGACGGGAACACGCGAGGTGACGCTGGCATCAAGCTCAGAGGGATCAAGTCCCCACTGTTTCCGGGTGTAGTTCCGAAAGAATTTCTGGTACAGTTCGCGACCTACACGGTTGACCACTACATCTTCTGAAGTCCGAACCTGCTCTATGGGCTCGGCCACTGACTGAAAAAAACTCTCCACCTGCTGCGAATTCAGGTTCAGCCCGTATAGACGATTGATGGTATCGAGGTTGATGGGAATGGGAACAAGCTGGCCATCCACGCTGGCCACCACGCGGTGCTCATACTGGCGCCACTCGGTAAACTGGGAGAGGTATTCAAATACCGGGCGCGAGTTGGTGTGAAAAATATGGGGGCCGTACTTGTGGACCAGAATCCCGTGGTCGTTGTAGTGGTCATAAGCGTTTCCACCAATGTGCGGACGCTTGTCAACCAAGAGCACCCGGCGATTTTGAACACGGGCCAGCCGCTCCGCCAGAACACAACCTGCAAACCCCGCACCCACTATAAGGTAATCAAACATTTAAGACCCCTGAGCTTCTTCTATAGTTTCTTGTTCCAATTCATCCTCTTCTTGCTCCACTGATTCTTGCTCCACTGACTCTGGCTGCGAAACTTGCGTCACCAGTTCCCACATTCGATTCCAAGTGGTGTCCCAGGAATTGCCGGAAAGGAATTGGTCCACTGATCCGATCCAGCCTTCTGCCATGGGTTTGAGTGATTCGCTACTCGCGGCAATGAATTCTTCAGGAGAGTCGGCGATGCGAACCAGTTCCATCTCTCCGTAAGGGTGCACAATGTCTTTAATAGAGGTTGAAACCACCGGCTTGCCGGCAGCAAGATATTCCGGAGTTTTTGTGGGACTGATAAACCGCGTTGATTCGTTGCGCGCGAATAGAATCAGCGCAACGTCCCATCCTGCCAGATAGTTCGGGAGCTGGTCGTAAGACTTTGGACCGAGATAATGAATATTCGGCCCCTGCGGCAGCTCGGCCGGATCAATTTTTACTACTGGCCCAATCATTACGAAGTGCCAATCAGGGCGAGCAGCAGCAATCGCGCGCAGCAACTCACGGTCCAACCGTTCATCCAGTACCCCGTAGAAGCCCATTCGTGGTCTGGGAATCGCCTGGTCCTCCGGTTCTGGTACGGAGTTTCGGGCTTTCCCAAAATGTTTTACGTCAA
>DASXJO010000416.1:0-7503 GCA_036497385.1 Candidatus Angelobacter sp.
CAAATAACTGGCTCATAAAACCGCGCACATCTTCCCGAGTGGCTTTGTCCAGCTCGCGCCGGCGGGCGGCAAGAAATTCCGCGAACTGGATCAGGTCAGATTTGTACGCGCCCACCGTCAACGGCGTCAGCCCTTTCTCCACGTTCAGGTAATCAAGAAAGTTCTTCACCACCGGATCTTCCCGATCCTCGCTCTTTCTCTTGTTATCAGACCTCATCATGTTCAGTATCCTTCCGTCTGTCCGACCAGCAAATAGCTCTGCTGGTTCCCATTTGTCATTGAACGCAAATTGTTCTGGTCTTGTGCTCGATGGCTAAGACTTTTGACTCTTCACTTTTATCCTGCTCCGCGTCCGTCTAGGTTAATCCGCAGTAAAATTTGCTCCCCGGAACTCGTAATCATCCAAGATGCTCCAGAGACCCATCCTGGGGAGCCCTGGATACCCTACCCCCTCCCACGATCCCCATTTTTAAAAGACTTACACGATTCCTCCCCATTGCTCCCCAAGCGCCGTTGTTGCAAACACAAGCTCTTATCTAAAACCTCCCCATTTCGTCCCCATTTACATCGGCTGAGAGATCAGGCAGAGGGTCGCAAAATGCCCAAAACACGAAACGCAACGGTTCCCCGTTGCGCGAGCTTTGACGGATCGTTCCCCATCAAGATTCACTATAGCAAATATAAAGCGAACAAATCAATAGAAATCGCCGAGGATCGAACAAATTTATGGCATGTTTCTATCTTGGTTTTCCTCCGCGGCTCCGCGTTTCCGCGGTAAAAATTAGCGACTCATCCAGGCATAAAAGTCTTCATGTCAGAATAGTGCCATGCCCAACACTCGCGATTCCCTTCCAGACTTCCTCTACGGCACGGCCTGGAAGGAAGACCGCACCACCGCTCTTACTGAACTCGCCATCCGCTCCGGCTTTCGCGCCATCGATACGGCCAACCAGCGCCGCCACTACTTTGAAGCCGGCGTCGGACAAGGCTTGGCGGCCGCCTATACCGCAGGCCTCGTCACCCGCGCTGAGCTTTTTCTGCAGACTAAATTCACCTATCAGGACGGGCAGGACCATCGCCTGCCGTACGATCCTGCCGCAACTCTTTCCGTTCAGGTCGCACAGTCCATGGCCAGTTCGCTTGAGCATCTTGGCACCGACCACGTGGACAGTTTTGTTCTCCACGGGCCCGCTTCCAGGTCCCACTGGACTACAGACGATTTTGAAACCTGGCAGGCCATGATCAAAGAGCGCGACGCCGGACGCACGCGCCTTCTCGGCGTCAGCAATATTTCACTCACTCAACTGCAGCAGATGGCCCGGGCCCACGCGGAACCGCCCGCGTTTGTCCAGAACCGATGCTACGCCCGGCTTGGCTGGGACCGCGAAGTGCGCGCCTTCTGTCGCGAACACAACATCATCTACCAGGGCTTCTCTCTTCTCACCGCAAACAGGCAAGTCCTCGACCATCCTGCCATCGCCGCGCTTGCCGCGCAGAAGAATGCCACGCCTGCCCAGATTGTCTTCGCTTTCGCTCGCCAGATTGGCATGCTCCCGCTTACGGGAACCTCTAGCGCCGATCACATGAAACAGGACATGGCCAGCCTCTCCCTGGAATTGCCTACCGAGGCTGTGAAGGCGATTGAGGCAATCGCTGGCTAGCCTTTTATTCATGGGTGCAAAAAATGATGGATGCAGACATAATGGCCTCATCCACGAAGTGATCGTCATCCCGACACCCGTAAAGCGAGCGCGCGTAGTCGTCAGCGCGTGAGTAGGGTGGAGGGACCTTGTGTTTGCTTCCCAAAATCAAACTTATTTTTTATGCAGCTCGCAATAGCGGCGATTACGGCGATACGCAATCCCACTCGATCCTGACGGTTCTTAAGCCACCTATGCCGACTTCGGCTTCAGTACTCGTGCCTTCTTCTCCGGCATCACGAACGGCTTCTCGTCGATCCCGTTCAGCCGCGCCACCGTTACGGCATTCAGCGCGCTCTCCGGACGCTCTTCATGCTTGAAAAACGCAAACACCTCGCACTCCGCACTTTGCGTCTTCAACTCCTCCGCCACCGTTTGTAAATCAGGCGTGCTGTACTCCGGCTCGCGAAACCGATAGTAAAGAAAGTCCGCTGTCGCCACCTTCGGCACAACAATCTTTTCGCTTTCCGCCCAGCACAGCGCCGCATTCCTGCTTTTCAAAACTTCAAAGACCGCATCTGTAAACCAACTCTCATGCCGGAACTCAAAAGCAAACTTGTACGCCTGCGGCAGCAGTTGCGCAAACGTCCGCAGCAGTTCGATGTCGGCCTTCAGATTTGGCGGCGTCTGGATCAAAATCGCTCCCAGCTTACCCGAATTCCGCATTGGCTCCAGGCTCTGCAGAAAAAAGCGAAAAGCGTCGTCACAATCCTTGAGCCGCTTGAAATGTGTGATCGATTGGTGCACCTTGGCGGCAAACTTGAAGTCCGGCGGCGTCGCGCTCATCCAGCCGGCTATGGCGCTGGCCATCGGCATGCGGCGAAACGTTCCATTCAACTCCACCGCATTCAGTCGCGTTGCATAGAACTCAAGGAATCGCTTGGAGGGGAGCTTCTCCGGAAAGAACGCCGGCTTCCAGCTAGCGTATGACCATCCTGAGGTGCCGATATGCAGACCGCGTGATTGCTGACCCATGAACGCAAGATAAGGCGTTTGGACCGCGAATGCACGCGAAAAAACGCGAATCAGATCCGGTTTGAAAGTTGCTGCTTCCGAGTACGAGATCAAGGAACGCTAGCCAGTCGAATCACTCCGAATCACGAGCGTTAAACCTTTCCGATTGATCCGCGTGTATTCGCGTAATTCGCGGCTAATCCCAGGGGTTCGCGGCTAACCTGGTCTTCTCCGCACCTCAGTGTAGGTTTTCCCTATTTGTACAGCAGATACTTGGTCCGCAGCTCTTTGAACTTCTCCAGATCATCCTGCCAGCCCTGCGCGATGGCGCGGGGATCATCACCGCGCACCACAGCGTCATAAACTTCGCGATTCGCCAGCAGTTTCAGCGTCAGCTCCACCTTCCACTGTTCAGGATAGAGCTTGCGCAAAGCCGAAGCCATTTCAATTCCCAGCTCCGGCGCATCCAGCACCGTGCGATCGGTAACAATAATGTTCACGCCTTTACACTGCTGGTTGGCGTAGGGACCGCTCACCGGCGTGAACGTTATCGGCACAAACCGAACCCCAGGAATCAGTCGAGCATTCATATAGTCGGAATACGCGCGTGCATCCATCCACGGCGCGCCCAGCACTTCAAACGGAGTGTCTGTGCCGCGTCCCACAGAAACATTCGATCCCTCAACAATGGCCACCCCGGGATACAGCTCGGCTTCATTCACTGAGCGCAGATTAGGCGAGGTGTTCACCCACACAATGCCCGTCGAATCGAACCAGTCGCCGCGCAGCCAGCCCTGCATGGGAATCACCCTGAGCTGCGCGCCAATTTTTCTCTCGGTATTGTAGAGCTGCGCCAGTTCGCCCAGCGTCATGCCGTGTCGTAGAGGTATGGGGTGGTAGTTGTTAAAGTTTGTGAGCTCGGCCTGCGACATTGGGCCCTGCACAAACGATCCGTTGATTGGGTTGGGCCGGTCCAGCACGATCACTTCGATATTCGCCTGCGCCGCCGCTTCCAGCAAATAGCCGAGCGTTGCCGGGTAAGTATAGAAGCGCGCGCCCGCATCTTGAATATCGAACACCACAGCGTCCAGCGTTTTGAGCACGTCCAGCGGCGGGCGCTTCTTCGCGTCGGTGCCACCATACATCGAATAGACGGGAGCACCCGTCACGGAGTCCGTCGTATTCTGGACTTTCAGATCATCCTGCGCGCCAAAGATTCCGTGTTCCGGCGCAAAAATCGCCGCCAGCTTGATTCCCGGCGCCGAATCCAGCACATCAATCGTCCTTCTTCCCTGCCCATCCACGCCGGTGTTGTTCGTGAGCAGGCCAATCGTCATCTGCGTTTTGTCTTTCTTGAGCAACGCAAAATTGTCTTGTTCCAGAACATCAATCCCGGTGAGCACATGCCCATTGCGCGCCGCCAACCGGCGTGATGCTGTGGCCGCTTCGTTGTAGCCAGTGATCGCCAACAGCTTTTCCCGATCAGCAGAAGTCACATCCAGGTGCAGCACCCCTGCAACAGCCGTCGCCACGCGCGACCGCAAAGAGATAATCGCGGGGCCCTGCCTGGGCTGCACGGAGTTGGTCAACAGGATCACATATGTATTCGTGTATGGATCAATCCACAACGACGTGCCGGTGTAGCCGGTGTGCCCAAACGATCCCACCGGCAGCAGCGATCCCCGGTTCGACGAAAACGACGAATCAATGTCCCAGCCCAGCCCGCGGACTTCTGTTGCATTCGGCGGCTGTTGCGGCGTCGTCATCTTCTCAATGATGTCGCCATCCAGGATTTGCTTGCGGCTGATCAGCGCCTGCGCATATAAAGCCAGATCGCCCGCCGTGGAAAACAATCCGGCATGTCCTGCCACGCCGCCCATTCTGTCCGCGCGCGGATCATGCACCACACCGCGCAGGATCTGCTTTCTATCCGGCGCAAAAGTTTCCGCAATCTTGCTCTTCCATTCCGGAGGGGGCAGATAGCGGGTGTGCTTCATGCCCAAAGGCTGGAAGACATGCACAGCCGCGTATTGGTCCAGCGCCATGCCGGAAAGCCGCTGCACCAACTCGCCCAGCACAATGAAATTTGTATCGCTATAAACAAAAACGGAGCCCTGCGGAGCTTGCAGCTTTTCTTCATGTGCCAGCCGAAAAGCCGCATCGCGTCCCACCCAATAAGGATTCAAGTCGATGTCCGGCCGCAGCCCGGAATAATGCGTTAGCAGCTGCCGCACTGTGACAGCATCTTTTCCATTCATGCCGAAATCGGGAATGTAATGCGCCACCGGTTCATCCAGCCGGACCTGCCCATACTGGATCAACCGCATCACGCTCGGCGTTGTCGCAACCACCTTGGTGAGCGACGCCAAGTCAAAAATTGTGTCCAGCGTCATGGCTTCAGGACGCGGCGACGTGGCGCGCAACCCAAAAGCCTTCTGGTGCACGATCTTCCCGCCGTGTCCCACCAAAAGTACCGCGCCGGTAATTACCTGGTCGTTGATCTGCTCCTGCACCAGCAAATCGACCGGGGAAAAGTTCACGCTTTCCTTGGCCTCAGGCGCAGGCTTCTTTTTCTTTGGCGCGGGCGCACCCGCAGCCCAAAGACCTTGAGCAGCCAAAATGATGATGAATATTAAGCCAATGGCTTTGCGCGGGAATGTCATCTGTGAACTGAGTGTGTTATAAACCGAAAACAAAAGCAACACGAGAGGATTTTCTGCACCAAAGTACCAACAGCACGCTGTCCCTTGCCTTTGACCATCAGGACGAACAATTCCAGCGCGCTTTTGACGTCCTTCGCTCCGGCATTGGCCAGCGCGCTTTCCCCGGTGCCGCCGTCGCCATCGCCCACCAAGGAAAGCTAATCGCGCACAAAGCTCTCGGGCGTTTCACTTATGACGCGACATCTACTGCCGTGACCGCCGACACGATCTACGATCTCGCTTCGGTCACCAAGGTGATTGCAACGACTACCGCCTGCATGATCTTGTACGATCACGGCCGGTTCAAGCTAGATCAGCCCTTGGCCGAGATTCTGCCCGAATTCGCCGACAACGGCGCGGAACAAAAAGACGATCGTCGCCGCCAGATCACGCTCCGCATGCTTCTGTCCCATTCCTCCGGACTGCCTGCCTACGTCAAGCTCTTTCGAACTGCCAATACTAAGGACGAACTCCTGAAGCAAGCTCTCCGTGTCCCGCTCGCCGCCGATCCCGGCTCTCACGCCGAATACAGTGACATCGGCTTCATACTGCTCGGCCAGGCGCTGGAAAAGCTTTCCCGTGAGCCTTTGGACCAATTCTGCCGGCGTGAGATCTTCGCCAAACTTAATCTCGGCCACACCTGCTTCAATCCGCCAGCCGAATTGAAACTAGCAATCCCGCCCACTGAAGATGACCGCACTTTCCGCCATCGCCTGATTCAGGGCGAGGTTAATGATGAGAACGCCTCCGTAATGGGCGGAGTAGCCGGCCATGCTGGCTGTTTTGCCACTTCCCTGGACGTGTCAGTTTTCGCACAATGCATGTTACGGGAAGGCGCGCCCCTGGTAAAAAAGGAGACTTTTGAAATTTTTACCCGCCGCCAGCACCTTCCTCCCGGCACTTCGCGGGCGTTGGGCTGGGATACGCCATCCCAACCGTCTCAGTCAGGAAAATATTTTTCCTCGCGGTCCTATGGCCACTTGGGCTATACAGGTACCTCACTATGGATTGACCCTGATCGCCAGCTTTCTGTCACACTGCTCACTAATCGCACTTGGCCGGACCGTGGTTCGCAAGGCATCAAGCAAATCCGGCCCGCTTTCCACAATGCAGTTATAGAGTCGCTTTGAGGTATTGATCGTTTGGCCCCTCGCAAAGGCAAACTCCGTGATCTCCGGACTGAGCAGCAAAACAGTGCTTCCGCCGGTTTGGATGCGCTTTCCGCACTGGAAATTGCCCGCGTCATCAACCATGAAGATCACAAAGTTGCCGCTGCCGTGGAGCGCGCCTTGCCGCAAATCGCGGAGGCCATTGACGCCATTGCTGACGCCATTCGCAGCGGCGGAAGGCTTATTTACGTAGGCGCCGGCACCAGCGGACGCTTGGCCGCGCTCGACGCCGCCGAGTGTCCTCCCACCTTCAACACTGATCCCCAAACCGTTCAATATGTGATTGCCGGGGGCGATAAAGCCCTGGGCCATGCCGCCGAATACAGTGAGGATTCGAGCGTCAGTGGTCGCAAAAATATCGCCAAACGGAAGCCCGGTAAGAAAGATGTGGTCGTGGGAGTGGCCGCCAGCGGTCGGACGCCATACACCTTGGGTGCCATGGAATATGCACGCAAGAAAGGGGCCAAAACCGTTGCAGTGATCTGCAACCGGGGCTCCCAGATGGGCGCTCTGGCTGATATTGAGATCGTGCTCGATGTAGGCCCGGAAGCCGTTTCCGGTTCAACGCGCATGAAGGCCGGTTCTGCACAGAAGATGGCCCTGAACCTGCTAACTACAGGAGCAATGGCCCGTCTTGGGTATATCTATGGCAACCTCATGGTGAATGTCCATACCAGGAATCAAAAATTAATGGAACGTGGGCTGAATGTTTTAGAAAAAGCTGCTGGGGTTGACCGACAAACTGCATCCAAAACCCTTGGCACGGCAAGAAATCAGGTGGCAATAGCTCTCGTAATGCTCAAAACCGGTTTGGATCGCACCCAGGCAGCTAAAAGACTCAAAAGCGTTAAGGGAAATGTCCGAGAGGCGATCGCAGAGGGTCATTTAAAATGAAGCTAGTTCCCAAGCCACCGAATGGCAGTTCCAGCCGCATAGAAACACTGTTGCCCGCGGGCGATCCCGGCTTCAAAAAACCGG
>DASXJO010000417.1:0-2351 GCA_036497385.1 Candidatus Angelobacter sp.
AGCTCTAGATTAACAGCCATGATCGCAGCGATGCATACGTCTAACGAGAAAGAGATACGCCACGGCAGGGTGTCGTGGCAAACACGCTGAGCTCATATCGGGATGGGGCCGTTGGCTTCATCGATTGGTTAGACAGACCGCATGAATACAACGTGCGCTTGGTAAAAGCCTTCATCGACCAAACTCCCATTTTCGATGTGTGACCGTAATGTCGGAAATCTCGTCAACTGAGAATGGAATCGTGTCGTAGCCGCGAACAAAATCAGGACGGCTGCGGTTTGGCGCATAGCTCTAACGAGAAAGAGATAAGCCACGGCAGGGTGTCGTGGCAAACACGCGAAACGTATTCCGCAATGGGGCCGTTGGCTTCATCGATTAGATGACATGTAAAGAGCGCGGGCAAGTGGTTAAACTCACCCGCACTTATGAATAGTGTCATTACAAACACTGAGTTGTCCTCACACGAGGGAACCCGCTGCCAGTTTAATGGCGGCAGATGCGCGATCAAGGTTGGGATTGATGTGCATCAGGATTTTTATGTGGTGGTGGTGCAGGAGGACGGCGCCAATCCCAAGCCGCCGCAGCGTTTTAGGAAGGAAGCGTTCCTGCACTGGGCGGCCAAGCTCGCCCGCTCGGCAAGCGAAGTGCATGCGGTATATGAAGCGTGCGGATTTGGTTTTACTCTGCAGCGCAATCTCACTGCGCTTGGGATCCATTGCTACGTGGTGTGCCCGCAAAAGTTGGACGAGCGAAACCGGCGGGTCAAGACCGACGGCTTGGATGCCAAGGCGCTCTGCTTAAAGTTGGACCGCTTTGTGCAAGGCAATCGTGATGCGATGGCTTTGGTACGCGTACCTACGCAACAAGAAGAGCAGCAAAGAGCCATTCATCGGCAGCGGGAGCAGTTGGTCAAAGCGCGCAAGCAATTGGAAGCTCAGGGACGCAGTCTCATGGTCAATCACGGCTTCGAGCCGGTGCAAAACTGGTGGAAGCCGCGCAGTTTTGCTGCGCTGCCAGCGCCGCACTGGATGAAAGAGTTGCTTTTAAACAGCCAACCGATCCTGCTCGCATTGCAGCAAAAGATCGCTACCCTCACGATCCAATTGCAAAGCGCCGCAGGT
Source organism: Candidatus Angelobacter sp. (assembly GCA_036497385.1). Classification (GTDB taxonomy): domain Bacteria; phylum Acidobacteriota; class Terriglobia; order Terriglobales; family Acidobacteriaceae; genus Angelobacter. Next base: position 1,122 of record DASXJO010000417.1, read on the forward strand.
CCAGAGCAACCGCGCGGACTGGGGAAAATGACCAGCGTGATCATCGATCGAGAGATCGGCGACTGGAAGCGCTTCAACAATCGCCGTCAGATTGCCAGTTACACCGGGCTCTGCCCCGGCGAATATAGTAGCGGCAATACGCGGCTACAAAGTTGCGTGACTAAACATGGTAACCCGCGCTTGCGCGCTGCCTTGGTGGAATTGGCCTGGCGCCTGGTCCGGTTCCAGCCCAACTACAAACCGGTTGTAAAATGGCGGCAGATCCTGGCCAAAGGTGCCCTTGCTACCGGAGCGGCTCGCAAAAAAGCCATCGTGGCCGTGGCGCGGCAGTTGGCTGTCGATCTATGGCGCATGCGCACCGGGCGCTGCAAACCAGAAGTCTTCGGTCTGGAAATTTAGTTGTTCGAGGGGAACAGAAAGGAGAACCGCCTAAGGAAAATTAACACCCCTTTGGAACGCGGGCGCTGTCCGGTACCTAACCTGCTCCGAAAAATCCTTCGCGTGCGTCGGATTAGATTGGGCGCGCCCAAGTTCCTCTTCCAACTGATCGCATTGATCAAATTGCTGCTGCGACTGCGGTCGCATGCACGGATAGGAGTACGAGCCGTTGGAAAACAAAACCAACGAGCAAAAAAGGAAGAGGAAGCGCTCCAGGGAAACCTTCAACCTCGATCAACACACCTTATGAACTAACAAAACACCTACACCCTCGCCCACCATACTTGACATCTTACATAGGGGTTAGGTCTGGTGTGAATCATTAGGTTGAATCGGAAATCCTGGCGGCTGCGTCGGCGCGGCGACACCAGAATCTTTCGGTGATGTGAGGAAGATGCGGCCACGCGAGTCTACTTTTGCATGGATGCGTTGAGCTCCAAGCGAGCGACGCTCGCGCAGATTAAACGGCACGCTGGCGAATACTCGTAGGTAGCCAGGATACATCCAAGATTTCGCGGAACTGGACACAGAGAAAGTGCGAGCGAGACCAGCCCGTGGAATCACCAAGCTGACCACCTGGGCCGTGTGCGGTTGGATACTTAGCTGCTCCGTTGCGGCCGGCACGCTCACAAAGATCTCACGGCCGGTGTCATTGTATAGTTCTAGGTCAACGACAGGTGAGCATCCGGCTACCGCGGTAGAAACCAAAAGCAAACAAGCGAGGCGCATGACCTAACTAGAATTCGACGAAAATGATTTCGTCAACTTCACATATTCTCCGGGAGGAGCACC
>DASXJO010000418.1:0-2838 GCA_036497385.1 Candidatus Angelobacter sp.
CGTTGCCGATGGATATCGCCCAGCAGCGTCCACGCGGCGGCGAACTGGGGATAACTTTTTACGGCTTTGTTCAGCTCTTTTTCCGCTTCGGCCGGCTTTTCCGCCATCATTTTCTGTGCCTTTTCATACGCATGCATGGCGCCCTTGGGAGCTGCCATGCTGGTTACGCTGATGGTGGTCCCAGGAGCATTTCCGATCCGCTTGAGAAAAATGGTTCCCACTTCATATTGCCAGCTTTCCGCGCCTGCCGTTTGCAGGATTATCGCGGTGGATTGATAGCCTGCCAGCACGGCGCGCAGCTCACAGCCATTCAGTTCATTCGGCTTCACGCCATAGTTGTTTCCGTTGCGCGGCTGCGAATTTGAGGTTGTATGGCCGTCATCTTCACTGGCGTCCTGGAACGTAAAATTCGAGCCTAACTGAAATCCAAACTGCCCTTTTGTATCGGCGTAGGCCTCGCGGCGCGTGGTTCCGTTGCAGACACGCTCAATGGGAACCGGTTCAGGCAGGGGCCCTCCCCCCTCCAACAGAACTTTGCCGGAGATGAAAAGCGGGTTGGCGTTTCTATCCGTGGTGCTGGGACCGAGGGGATTGGAGTTGGGGCTGATGCCAGGAGTGTTGCGGGACGGCGTTCCCGTTGGACCGCCTGTTGGACCTTTTGATCCGCCGCCACGTTGCGCTGTGGCTGCAGCCGCAAGCAAAGCAATGACGACTACTAACTGCGTTATGAACCGACTTGAGCCAAGCACCATTGCAGCCTCCACACAAAGCCAGAAAGACTTGCAGATTGGAGACCCAGAAATGAAGACCCTGGGAGACAAGCTAAATAGTACGCCTTTGCGTTCAGCGATGGTGAAAAATCCAGAGATCCTGAAAATCAGAGACCCGGAAAAATCCAGAGATCCTGGCAACCCAGGTCATTGCTGCCTTGCGGCGCTCCAGCTATCCAGCGCGCGGCTATTCTTTGCGGGTGTTGCCCAGCTCCGCGATAATCTCCTGCCCCATCATCTTGGGACCGTCATAAAGGACTTCAATCAGTCGGGTGCGGGTGGTGCGCGCATTGGCAACAACCGTAGCGAGCTCCGTGGTGGGGAACAGGCCAACGATCTCCCACTTGTTTTGGGCGGTCTGGACCCACAGCTCGTATTGCTTCCACTTGGCCATCAGCAATAAGTGTCTCACATTGGCGCTGCGCAAGGACGTTACTACAGCGATGCATCCATTGTGCGATGGTGGCCGCCAGGTTCAGAGTAATTTGTCCGGGGTGATGGGCAGATCACGCACGCGTTTGCCGGTGGCATGGAAGATTGCGTTTGCGATGGCCGCGCCGGTTCCGGTGATGCCGATTTCCCCAATGCCGCGCGCGCCCATGGAGTCAAGCTTGGTGTCGGGAATATCGAGGGCGGAGACATCGATCTCGCCAATATCGAGATTGCATGGCACGTGATAGTCGGCCAGGTTGGCGTTGGTAAAGCGGCCGGTGGGCGGATCCATTTGCGTATCTTCCAAGAGGGCCAGGCTCACGCCCCAAACGATTCCGCCGATGAATTGGCTCTGCGCGGTTTTGGCGTTCATGATGCGGCCCACGTCATAGACCGCCACAATGCGGCGTACGCGAGGCATGACCGTGAGCGGATCGATGGCAACTTCCGCAAAGACCGCGCCGAATGAGTGTGACGAGAACTTTTTTGTGTCCAGATCAGGCTTGAGGCTGACATGGCCTTCTACTGGCTGATTGCCGTGGCGGGCCAGCAACGCGCGAAAATCTTCTTGCTTGCCAGGTGACGACTTGGGAGAAAGCTTGCCGTTGTTGAAATCAATTTGATCAGCAGCAACACCATGCACCGTCGACAGCGGGTCTGAAGCGGCAAGCGTAAGTAAATTGTTGCGGGCCTGCATGGCCGCATCATGCACCGCGGGCGTAACGCTGGCCGTGGACATGGAGCCAGCGGAGATGGGCCCAGGAGGTAGTGTTGTGTCACCTATCTTTACGTCGATGAGAGAAGGAGGAATCCCGAGCGCGTCGGCCGCAACCTGCGTGATGATTGTATATATACCGGTGCCGATTTCCTGCGTACCGCAGGCGACCAGGACACGCCCGTCCGGCTGCAAACGGACAAGCGCGCTGCAAGGCAGACGCCGAGCGGGATACGTTTCCGTGGCCATGCCCCAGCCAACGAGCAAGTCGCCATCCCGCATGGAGCGCGGTTCAGGATTGCGTTTTGACCAGCCAAATTTTTCTGATGCTCGCTTGTAACACTCGCGCAGGCTTTTTTCGGTAAACGGATTCTTGTTGCTGGGATCGACCTCAGCGTAATTCTTCAGCCGCAGTTCCAGCGGATCCATCTTGAGCTTGTACGCCAGCTCGTCCATGGCGACTTCAAGCGCGTAAGTTCCCGTGGCGACGCCCGGAGCGCGGTCATAGGTCGGCGTGCCCAAATTCATCTGCACCAGCCGATGAATGGTCTGCACGTTGGCGCAGTCATACATCACGCGCGTGGCAAAGGCCGAAGACTCGAGATAATCCTCAATCACGGAAGTATTCGCATGCACTTCATGCCTAATGGCTGTGAGCTTGCCCTCTCGCGTGGCGCCCAGGCTCAGCTTCTGGTGCGTTCGCGGACGAGCGCCGACCATGCCAAACATTTGCGGACGCTCCGTCACCAGTTTTACGGGACGTTTTACCTGCTTGGCCGCCAATGCGGCCAGCACGGCAGGCGCCCACGTCTGGCCCTTGGAGCCGAAGCCTCCGCCGACGAACAGCACAATCACGCGCACGTTGTCTTCAGGAATGCCAAACATTTTTGCCACGTAGCTGCGGCGATTGGTGACGGTTTG
>DASXJO010000419.1:0-27620 GCA_036497385.1 Candidatus Angelobacter sp.
CGGCGAGAGCAAAAAGTGATCGAGTCGCATCCCTTTGTCCTTCGGCCACCGTTCGTATTTGTAATCCCAGAAAGTCCAGAGCGGCCCCTCCGGATGTAGCTTCCGCATCGCGTCGGTCCAGCCTTGAGCCAGCAAACGCGCGAAGGCTTGGCGGCTTTCGGGTTGGATCAACGCATTGTTGTCCAATGATCGAGTTGGATAAATGTCCTGAGGTGTCGGCACGACGTTGTAGTCACCGGCCAGCACCACGGGGGCGCCGCTCGCAATCAGTTCCGCAGCGCGGGCAATGAGGCGCTCAAACCAAGCCAACTTATATTTGAATTTCGGTCCAGGCTGCGGATTCCCGTTGGGGAGGTAGATGGAAGTGATCAAGATTCCCTGAACAGCCGCTTCGATGTAGCGGGCTTGGTGATCTTCGGGATTTCCCGGCAAGCTTGCGCAGGTCAGCACCGGAACATGGTTTCGCGCGAGAATGGCCACACCGTTCCAGGAACGCTCCCCTTGCCAGACTGCTTCGTACCCGATACTTCGAAGAGCATTCACGGGAAAAGCGCCCTGCTCCGCCTTGAGCTCTTGGAGACTGACCACGTCCGGCTCAGCTTTGATTAACCAAGCCAAAAGGTTATCAAGCCTCTTATTGATGTTGTTAATGTTGAAGGTCGCGATTCTCACAAGTCTTCTCTGTCCCTGTACGTATGGGTGCGCCTCTCAAAGGAGCAACCGAAGTGCGTTGCTCTGCCAGGCATTATTTTACCGGTGGAAAGAATTGGAAAACCACGCGGGGCCTCGTTCTGGAGGTCGCCGGTCTGCAGCCCCGGCGAGCGCTGGCAGCAGCCTCACAATCGCCAACACCGCTGAGGGCGGCGGACAAGAGATGGATTAATAATTCTGGAGAAAATTGGTCGGAGAGAGGATTTGAACCTCCGACCCGCTGAAAACCCCATTCCCAAAATCGTTCCATTCAACGGAAATCAAAATTCTCGAATTTAAACACGGATAAGCAACGACTGAATTCCACAGTACCAGCAATTTCAGTATTTTACGCAACTTGGAAGTGGCCATTGTAGTGCTTTATTGTCGGTGTGTCGCGAATATCCAAGTACCGGGACAGACCATGGCGTGTGAACCTCAAGCTCGTAAGCTATTTTGTATTATTTTCAGGCATTAATCTGAGTCAGGCACAACCAGGAACAACTCGTTCTCATCCGGCCGGTAATCCCACCCAGAGCAACTCCGAGGCCGCACTCTCCGTTTCACTGACCGTCGTGGGTTCAATCACCGTGTTCTTCGGTCCGCACGGCGAACAAACACTCGTAATGGCAAATGTCCCCGAGAACGAGATGAGGCAAATGCTCGCGAACTTTGAAGAGAGAAAGGCTCCGCATGTGAGCAAGGAACTTCGCTCACGGAAAATGCCCGCTGACGCCCCTGGCCAAACGCACAAAACAGGGAAGGGGCAGTGAAGTGTCAATATCGCAAGATACACCCTATCTGCATCCAAGATCGCTAAAAGCCGCGCCTTTGGCATTGATCGCTCTGTCTGTTCTGTCGCAAATTTTCTGTCCGTCATTGGCGACCGCACAAGACGGCCAATCCCGAAATCACAACTCCGCTTCATTGCAGGTCAATGCCAATATCGTTCCCAACGTTTACTTGCCACAACAGACGAATAAAGTCTCTGATCCAAAAGCGGCAGTGGAATATGTACTGTCGCCTTCTCTACCGCAGTTGGAAATCACAATCCAGACGCGGGATTTCACATTTGTAGACGGTGCTGGGGTAACACAAAAGGCGGTGCTCGTAACCACGACAGTAGTTCTCCCTTGAGATGAGCCTCCTCGCATGCAATGAACGGCACAGATTCCTGATCGATCAAAAGGATGTGGTGAAAGGTAGATGACGCTAAAAGTTCTCATTGTCGAAGATGACTTGCCAAATCTGGAACTGATGAACGAGATCCTTTGCTCGGCCGAACTACAGGTACGCCCTATCAGCGACAGCGAGATTGCCTCCGTGTTAGTTGCAGCTGAGAGGTTTGATGGAATTTTCGTCGACTTGGAAATGCCTAAGGTTCACGGATTCGAGCTCGTTCGCAGAATCAGGGAATCCTCGTGGAATCAATCTACGCCGATCATAATAGTCACCGGAAGTGAGCGGCCAGCAGCAATGAAATCGGGATTCAAAGCCGGGGGTAGCTTCTTCCTGCACAAACCGATCGAACGCTACAAGTTGCTAAGGCTGCTCCGGGCTGTTCGGGGAAGCATGCTTCAGAACCGTCGGCGATTTGTACGCGTTCATCTTAAAACTGCCGTCGTCTGCGACAACGCAGGACGAGTTGCAACCGGCATGAGTTCGAACATCAGTGACGGCGGAATCCTGCTTGAGGTCCCCAACTTGTTGCGTGGTAACCGGGCCAGATTATCGTTTCAGGTACCTGGCTCAGGGAAAGTAGTCGAGGCGGTCGGCATTGTCGAGCGAATCGACGGGCAGGGGCGAGCGGGCATACGGTTCCTCGAGATGAATGAGAGCGGTCGAGAGGCCATTCGCCTGTTGGTTGACGAGCACGGCTGATGAGGGAGCAGAAGCTGACCTATTGAGGGTGGTTCATGGCGAGAATGGAAAAAGAAGTGCGTGGCGAGATCACGAATTGCGAATCTTTTCGCATCGGCGTCTGCACTGCTTATGGGTGTGGAGTGCTCGAAGCGAGGTGAAATAGATTAGGGCTCCACTTGGATGTTATGCACCCAGGCGGGTTGCAGAGCCCAATTGCGGGCACAGAAAGGTGCGAGCGCTGCAGCGGCCGGGGGCTTCCGGTCAGTAGAACGACTGGCGATTGGTTGCATTCTCATGCTTATGTTCGCAGAGGCTCAAAAGGCCGGTTCTGCTTATCTGATTTGTTGGCATCAATTATTTGAAAAGCAATGACGGAGATTACGATGAATACTCTCGGGAATAAATCTGGTACGTGCGCGTTGAACGGCCAACCGTCGCCGCAACCGCTAGCAACGAACACGCTGCTGGCTTCCATGCTGCAGCTGTCGCCGCACGTAAGTGACCTCATCTTTTCACCCGGCCGGCCACCTCAAGTGGAACTCAGCGGAAAGCTGCTCGGAGTGAAGGTGGGCGATTTAGCGGTGTTGTCTGAGGCGGACACGCACCGCATCGCCATGGACATTATTGGCCGCAATCAAACAGCCCTGGACTTGATGAAGAGCCAGGGCGCCTGCGATCTTTCCTACAGCCTCGGGAACGCAAGAAGTGTGCTTCGGGCGACCAGCCAGCTCACAGTGATGAGCTTTCGGTGGATGGCCCTGTGGCTTTGATGTGATCTGACGATTAGTGAGGAGATTATGTTCGAAGTTCTGGAGTTGCCGGACGGAATTACTGCCTTATACCAAAAACAGGGTAAGAACCTTGAAGTTCTTTTTTTCAAAAAGAACGTGGGTTTCCTAGCGCGCTGCAAAGCGCGCATCAGCGATGAAGCCTTGCAAAGAGCAACTCAAGTGCATCACGGGCTTCGAGAAGGCCCTTCGTCCTCCGAATGGTACCACCGGGCATGTCGGGCTGCGCCGTCGGGAACGAATCAGCAGAGCGCTGAGGGAACCAATATTTTAGAGGAAAGAACAGCTTCGAGCCATCCTGCTGCCTGGACGACCGCACTAGTGATGGCTATTCACCTGATTTATCACTCGCCGGCGAGCTCTTGAGGTGTTGCTTTAGATTGTTAGCTAACTCGGCCCACCTGTTGTTTGTACGATTCTGCTGCACTACAAGTCGTGTGACTCGTGCGCGTGCGGGAAAGACCTTCGTGGCTGCGGATAGAGATCGGCTGATAAGGGAGTAGATGCTGAATACAAGGCATAGAACTATGATTCTCCGAAATACGGGCTCAGATAACCGTTCACAAACCATTGCAGCTGATCACACTCAAGAGCAGCTATCTATACCTTTTCTTACTATCGTTTTTGATATCGTGGAAAAGGTCATGACCGGCAACCAAACATCTCTTTTGGTTAATCTTGGCACCGCCCCGGCAGCAATTGCCGTCAGCACTACCGTTTCGGGTTCCAAACCTTGCCGCAGCAGGCGCTAGAACATCGAATGACGTCCAAGCAAGAAAGTCGCAGAGGAATTCACATTGCAGCTTGTTGGCTCCGGGGCTTGCAGAATCACTCCCCGCGGGGAACCCGCATTTTGGCTAAAAAGGAATACACAGTTGCCCTGCTGATGCCTAGGATTTCGGCGGCCCTCTGCTTATCTTCGCCCACTGCATCCAGAACCCGTTTGACATGCTGTTGCGAAACTTTTTCAAGACTAACGAGTCCGGGCTGCATAGTAGCCCGTTCGTTATCGCGGAGGACCGGCAGATCTGGAATGTCTATGAAATCCGTCTCTGTCATTAGACAGGCGTGTCCCAGTACGTTCTCCAATTCACGAATATTTCCCGGCCACGAGTAACGTGCGAGTATAGCTTGAGCTCTTCGGCTGATCCCGCGAACGGTCTTTCCGTAGATTGTGGAGAAGCGTTCCAGAAAATAGCGTTGCAACAGAGGCAGATCCTCGGGCCTGTCAGCTAGTCGAGGAAGGACGATTTCAATCATCGATAGCCGGTAGTAGAGGTCTTCACGAAACTGTCCGGCTTGCACCATTTGTTTCAAATTTCGATTGGTGGCTGCGATGACACGTAGATCGACAGGCTTCACGGCCGGTGAACCCACGCGCTGCACCTCGCCGCTTTGGAGAACGCGCAGCAGTTTGGGCTGAAGAGCCAAAGGGAGTTCGCCAATCTCATCAAGAAAAATGGTGCCGCGATGAGCGTGCTCAAAGAAACCGCTGACATCCTGGTGAGCTCCAGTGAATGCCCCTCTTACATGGCCAAAGAGCTGACTCTCGGCCAATGCATCCACTACGGCAGCACAATTGCAGACAATAAGCTGCCTTGAAGAAACCGGGCTTCTGGTGTGCAATGCCCTGGCCACTAAATCTTTCCCCGTGCCGGTGCTTCCAGTTAACAACACGCTCCTGAAATGAGGAGCGATTCTCTGGACGCGATCAAATACCTCCAGCATCAACGGGCTTCGGCCCACAATTCCATCAATGGTAAAAGCATTGACGAGTTCTCCCTCAAGACGTGATGCTCGGTAGCGGCGCTGCTTGTCGGCCGCCAAGCCCGCCATTCGCGTTTTCAATTTCCCCACATCAAGAGGTTTGGTGAAGTAGTCACAAGCGCCTTTCTGAATTGCCTCGACAGCAGCATCGGTCGAGTAGCTCCCGGTTATGAGGATGACGTGAATGCCGGGATCGAATTCGACTATCTGCTCAAGTAATTCCATGCCGCTGGCGCCTGGCAACGCCAAATCCAGGAGAACGACGTCGAGTCGATTGTTGAGAAAAACCTCCCATCCCTCGGCAGCAGTTCTGGCTGAGCGGATGTCGTAGCCGGATTCAAGTATTTCGCTGACGAGTTGCAGGTGCGCTTCGTCGTCGTCGATGACAAGAATGGTGAATGGTTTTGGGTTCATTTTAGACTCGACTCGCTAGAGTCGCCATTGGAAAGACTCAAGACTTCCCGCACTTTGCTGGCTAGAGTTTCCTGGGTAAACGGCTTCTGTAGAAAAGAAACACCAGGTTTCAAAATGCCGTGATGGATGATGACATTGTCTGTGTAACCGGACATGTAGAGTACTTTCAGCTCCGGTCGGATGATCTTGAGCTTTTCGCCTAGTTCTCTGCCGCTGATTCCGGGCATTACGACATCGGTCAATAGCACGTGGATATGAGCTTCGTGTTGGGCCATTTTCAGGGCCTCGGCACCGTGAGCTGCCGACAACACGGTGTATCCCAAACTCGTGAGGAGTTCCTCGTTGAGGTCGCGCAGCGATTGCTCATCTTCGACCAAGAGGATGGTTTCCAAGCCGCGCGGCAACGCGGTTGCCGGCTGTTGGGGTTGGACGGCGGTAACAGGAGCAGCCACTGCAGGAAGATAAATCTTGAACGTTGTGCCATGTCCAGGTTTGCTGTAGGCCCATATATAACCCTCACTTTGCTTCACGAAACCATACACCGTAGCCAACCCCAGGCCTGTACCCTCGCCCGGCCGTTTGGTGGTAAAGAAGGGTTCGAAGATTCGGATTCTGGTTGCCTCATCCATTCCGGTGCCGGTGTCAGTTACCGTAAGTAAAGCATATCGCCCGGGAACAATATTTATTTGGTCATGTGCCGTCTCATCCAGCACGGCAGTAGATGTTTGCAGAATGAGCTTTCCGCCGGAGGGCATGGCATCACGCGCATTGACCGCAAGATTCATAATCACCTGTTCCATTTGCGCAGGGTCCGCTTTTACGCGTATTGGCATCCGGCTCAATTTTGTGATCAGCTCGATGTCCTCTCCCAACAAGCGAAGCAACATTCTTGCCGTTTCGCTGACAATAGAGCTCAGGTCCAATATCTTGGGAGCCAGAATTTGTTTGCGGCTGAAAGCCAAAAGTTGGCGGGTAACTTCTGCCGCGCGTGCCCCCGCCTTCCTGATCTGACCGATTCGCCTGCGGGAAGGGTCGTCGACACTTAGCTTGTCAAGGACAAGATCGCTATAGCCAATGATGACGCCAAGCATATTATTGAAATCATGGGCTACTCCGCCAGCCAACCTGCCCACGGCTTCCATTTTTTGCGTGTGCAGGAGCTGCTCTTCCAAACGCCTTCGCCAGCTGATGTCCCGCCCGATCGACTGAATGCCGGTAATGATCCCATTCTCCTGCATGCGTCGTGAACGCACCTCGATCCACACTGCACGCCCATCTTTGCATTTGAGTTCCAGTTCACTGCCTCTTGTCTTTTGGCCGCTGAGGATGTCGGCAAATGCAGAGCGCATGAGCTCCAATGAGTTTGGTGAAGCCATATCAAAAATTGTTTTGGTTAGGAGTTCTTCACGGCTGTAACCACTCACTTCCAGGACAGCATTGTTCGCAGACGTAAATCGTCCATCGCGGTCCAAGGTTACAATAAGGTCCTGCGCATTCTCGAAGAGATCACGATAGCGCTCCTCGCTCACGCAAAGCCGCTCCTGGCTGTCCTGACCAATGGCTTTGGCCTTGCGGATCGTGGCGCCAATGATCAGCCCTGCACCCGTCAGAACCACAAGGAAGGCCCGCAATGCTGTCAGGGGATGGCTGCGCACCATGAATGGTCCTTCGCCTTGAAATGTGTTCAAGGTTGCAACTGATGCAGTGATCAGAAGAGCGAGCGCCGAGCCTTTCAGTCCGAAGCGCAACGCCATCCAGATGACCAGCAGGAATGCTGTATATTCAAGCGCATATTGTTGAGCATCGCTCGAAGACGGAAGGCTGAAGATGAGCCAATCCAGCAGCCCAACGACGGGGAAAGAGATAACAGCCTCAGCCAAGCGCCGGGAGTTAGGCTTATCGCCGAACGTCTTATTTCTTGTGGGGATCTCAAAATTCATCTGGCCCGTTTAGTGCAGATGACGGGCCATTCGTTGGAAGTCCCATCACATGCCTGTAAGGCGTTGTAACTGCTAACCTTCTTATAGGAACCTAAACCCGTTCCATCTGGACTGTCAGTCACTCGTTCGCAAAGTGACGACGAAAGATCGTCACGTTACGAATTCCCGTCGATTACTAAGATCTTGGGAAGATCTTGGGTTCGCCCGGCTCAGTGCCAGAGCAACTACGAGCAGCCCTGAAATTCGCGTAGAATATACGTAATGATGCCCATTCCGGTAGCCAGCCATGCTCCCCATATAGCACCCGGTAGGAGTTCAAGCCATGGCTAAGAAGGCGGAGACAATCAATCCGGCCTTGATTAGTTCTTCGCTAGCCGAGAAATCCAGCAGCGTTGCCAATGGACTCATGCAAGAGCGCAATGGCTATCGGGAATTACTCGAGTATGTACAAGCAATAGTTTGGCGCGGCAACGCGCAAACGTTCCGGTTTACTTTCGTCAGTCCTTACGCTGAAACTTTGCTTGGCTATCCCGTCCAGCGCTGGCTGGACGAGCCCAATTTTTGGCGCGACCATATTCATCCCGACGACCGGAAATCGACGGTAGCGTTTTGCGCCAAGGTAACCAATGAGAAGAGATCACATGAATTTGACTACCGCATGATTGCGGCCGATGGCCGGGTCGTCTGGCTCCATGATCTGGTATGCGTAGTGGTCGAAAACGATAAGCCAACCGAGCTCATTGGCGTTATGGTCGATATCACTGATAAGAAACAGGCGGAAGAAGCGCTGGCACAAAGCGAAAATCGACTTCGGCTCACCATTGATGCGATCCCGCAGCAAATCTGGAGCAGCCCGCCGGAGGGGTCGGTCGACTTCGCTAACCAGCGCTGGCGCTCCTATCTAGGGCCGGACCTGGAGAAACTGAAAGGCGATGGCTGGCAAGAGATTCTTCACCCGGATGATAAACAGCGCGTGCTCAAGGCGTGGCATGAGTCACTTACGCAGGGTACACCTTACGAACAAGAAGAGCGCCATCGTAGAGCGGACGGACAGTATCACTGGTTTCTCTCCCGCGCCGTGCCTCTGCGCAACCCTGACGGGCAAATTGTCAGGTGGTTCGGAACCAGCACCGACATTGAGGACCGCAAACGAGCCGAGCACGATCTACGCGATAGCGAACAACGCTGGCGCGCAGTATTTGAGAATTCCACCGTGGGAATTGCATTGCTGGATGAAACGGGACACTTCATTGCAGCCAATTCGACATATGAGGACCTCGTAGGGCGTACGATTAGCGAGTTACGTCGACTGACTTGTCGCGATCTGACTTACACGGAACAGGACTGTCTGACGACTGAGGCCCGTATCGGCGAGTTGCTGGAAGGCAAGAGAGATCGCTTCGAATTGGAGAAGCGATACCGCCGGAAGGAAGGCGGTGTAATTTGGGTGCGCTCCAGCGGCTCTCTAGTCAGAGAGACAGAGGGCTCGCCCCGCTTTATAGTCTTTTTGGTTGCCGATATCACGCAGCAGAAACAGGCGGAGCACGAACTGCGTGAGAGCGAACAGCGTTGGCGTGCAGTCTTTGCCAATTCAAATGTCGGTATTGCTTTGCTGGACGAAACTACTCGCTTTTTAGCGGTGAACACCTCCTACGAGCGGATGCTTGGATATTCAGAGGACGAACTGCGTCTGCTCACGCTTCGCGACATAGCTTACTCGGAAGCGGACGAGGCGGCTGTCCAGCCACTTCTTCAGGATCTATTGGACGGCAAGCGGGAACGCTTTGAGGTGGAGAGGCGGGACCGCCGTAAGGAGGGCGCCGTCATCTGGGTGCGGAGCAGCGGCTCTTTGGTTCCGGCGACGGAAGGGAGACCGCGCTTTTTCGTCGGGGTCGTCGAGGATATTACCGAACGCAAGCGTCTCTTCGACCAGTTGGCCCTGGAACGTGATCGTTTGCGGCTGCTCCTCAGCGTGAGCCTTCAGATCGCCTCTCATCTCAATGTGGGTGACCTATTCAATGCTTTGGCCACAAGCCTGCGCGAGATGGAAGGCTGGCAATATTCGTTTGTTGCGTTACCGGAATCTGCAGACTACTTGAAAATACACTTAGTCGGCCCCGGCATGGGAGAACCCAGCGTGGGCACGGATCTGCCGGTGGAAGGAACATTTGCCGGTAAGGCCTATCGCTCCGGCAAGCCCGACTTTTTTCGCGTTGCCGAGTTACGCCCTGTTCCTGGTCACCCGGAACTGACGAAGTGGCGCGAGTTTACCCGCGCCGATGGCGTGCAGGGCGGATGGAATCTGCCTCTTCTGTATGATGGCGAAGTACTGGGCGTTCTCGGGTTCCATACCCGTCGTGACGTTGACTCGGCAAGAGCCGACCTCCCCTTCCTTGAGGAATTGGCAAGGCTGGTCGCAATCGCGCTTCACAACGCTCTGCAGTACGGAAAACTCAGTGAGTCGCACGAGAAGCTCTCGTATCAGAAGAATTATCTCGAGGCTGAATTCCTGCGTGATCGCGGCATTGCCGGTATTGTGGGCGCCAGTCCTGCCATCGCTGCGTTGGTTCGCCAGATCGATGCGGTTGCTCCGACCGATTCGACTGTTTTAATTACGGGCGAAACCGGGACGGGAAAGGAACTCGTTGCGCGCGCCATACACGATCGCAGCCCCCGTCGCGATAACACTTTCATCAAGATCGATGCATCCGCCATTCCCGCCGGCCTCATGGAAAGTGAACTCTTTGGCTATGAAAAGGGGGCCTACACGGGGGCCACAACACAAAAGATGGGGCGTTTTGAAATAGCGGACAAGGGTACTTTATTCCTCGACGAGGTTGGGGATTTGCCGCTGGAACTGCAGCCAAAGCTGCTTCGTGTTCTCCAAGATCAGGAGTTCGAAAGGATCGGAAGTAATCGTACCCGGCGCTTGGACGTCCGCATCGTAGCTGCGACCAATCGCAACCTGAGCGAAATGGTTGAGGCGGGCGAGTTCCGCAGCGATTTGTACTACCGTCTCAATGTTTTTCCAATCTGGATTCCGCCCCTGCGTGAGCGGTCTGAGGACATCCCTTTGCTCGTGCGTTATTTTGTCGCCAAGTACGCTCAACGCATGAAAAAGCGAATTACCGACATTCCACCCGAAGCCATGGAAACTTTCACTCGATATACGTGGCCCGGCAATGTGCGTGAGTTGCAGCACTTCATCGAGCGTGCAGTGATCCTGACTTCCGGCGAGGTACTGCGCGCTCCTTTGGCGGAATTGAGGCAAGCCATCCAGAGAATGGAAAAAAGGCCAGAAAAGTCCTCGCCATCGCGCACCATGGAAGAAATAGAGCGTGAGTCTATCCTGCAAGCGTTACGAGAATCGAATTGGGTAGTCGGAGGACCCCATGGAGCTGCTGCGAAGCTGGGACTGAAGCGAACCACTCTGGCTTCGAAGATGGAGAAACTCGGAATATCACGACGCAGTAGATAGCAAGCGATATGCATAAGCGCAAAATCAGCCCCTCAATCGTCTGGTGCAAACTCAGCGGCTTCCCAATGATTTTGGTGGCTTCATCGCACTCCATGAGCGTGCCGACCAGTTCCTCGGATCTTCCGACTCAAAGTCCTTGTCGGCAATTTCATTCCTCCTCTGATTGGGAATGTAGCTTCACTTTCACTCCAGCATCAGCGTGTACCAGGTGGAAATTGCTTCTGGCCTTCGCGATCGCGCTGGCTTCCGTCCCATTACGGCAAATCCCAGCTTTGTTTCACCGTCTGTTGAATGCCGCTATCGGCGGCAATCGCGCGCGAGAGTCTCTCGACCAGCAAGTTGGGGGTATTCCAAAAGGTGGCCTGACGCAGATATGCGCCCCAGTGGGCGTTAACTCTGGCCGCACCACGCTGCTAATGTCGCTGTTGGCACAGGTGACTCGTGAGAAAGAAGAGTTCTGTGCTGTGGTGGACGCTACGGATTGCTTCGATCCTGAGTCCGCTTCCAAGATGGGGGTTTGCTTCTCGCGTCTCCTCTGGTCGCGATGTGGTGACAGGGGCATGAAAGCTCTTGAGCGATCATTCCGTGCTACCGACATACTGATTCAAAACGGCGGCTTCGGAGTCATTGTTCTGAACCTCTCGTACATCGAAGAAAAGCTAATCAGAAAAATCCCGCATACATCTTGGTTCTGCCTTGCGCGAAAAATCGAGCGGACATCCACGGCATTCGTAGTGCTCTTGCCTTACTCGGCGGCCCAGAGTTGTGCGGCCCTGACGTTGCACCTTGGCGACTCACAATCCCATTGGCAGGGATCAGAGACAGTCTCCCACTCACGGCAAGTCTCAAGAATTGAATTTAAGTTTGAGATTGGCCGCACTCGGACGAAGAAGCCTGTCCAGAACGTTACCTCTAGCTTCAGCGCACGACCACGATGGACATGACATGTTTGGGTGTATCCACGTTCCAGACTTTCCCGTGCAAGCGGCGCTTCTTGATGCATCGCAAGATCAGGCACTTGCGCTGGTGGATGGGCCAGAATCACTCCTGAAAGTCATCGCTGCGAACAAAGCTGCCCGTTCTGCCGGCGTTCGGATCGGGATCACCAAGTTGCAGGCAGAAGCGTTCGGGGTAGAGCTAAGGAAGCGTATCCCAGCAGATGAAGAATTGGCTCAGGCCGCGCTGATCGACTGTGCTTACAATTTCTCACCGCATATCGAATCTACACTACCAGGGACAATCATCTTCGATCTTGCTGGATCAGAGCGGCTGATGGGAGATGACAATGCAATCGCCGGACTGATCCTGGCTCAAGTCACGGATCACGGCTTTGATTGCAACGTTAGCATCGCAGCCAATCCAGATGCGGCTCACTGCGCAGCCAAAGGCTTCAAAGGTATCACGCTCATTGATCAGGGTGATGAGGCTTGGCATCTGAATATGTTGCCGATCACGGTCCTGGACCCAGAGCCTGAGGTTCTGGACGTTCTCACAGCTTGGGGAATCAGAAATCTCAAATCACTGGCAGCCCTCCCGACCATTCAACTGACAGAACGGCTCGGCCAGTACGGCCTCCATTTGCAGAGCCTAGCAAAAGGTGCTGTCACAAGGGAACTCATCCCGCATGAGCTTCCCACATCGTTCAAAGAGTCCGAGGATTTAGAAGAGACGGTCGAGCTACTGGAGCCGCTCTGCCTTGTCATCAAGGGGTTGCTGTCCCGGCTGTTGGAGCGATTGATCGAGAGATCGCTTGCCACGGATCGCATCGACATTGATCTGTCTTTGGAACCCCATGCTGACCGAGAAGCCAGCGCCGCACCGTTGCGATCTTCTCTCGTGACATATCCGCGGACCGTAAAAGTGCCTGTTCCCGTTCAGGACGCAGAGGTTCTGCTCAAGCTGATAAGTCTCGATCTGGCTGCTCACCCACCATTCGCACCAGTTAAAAAGGTAACGATTGAAGCGACGCCAGCGCGTATTCGATACACGCAAGCCGGACTGTTTCAGCGGTTATCTCCTGAGCCTGCCCGGCTTGAGATCGCAATGGCCCGGATTGAGGCCGAGTTTGGCGAGAAGGACACTCAAGGCAGAGGGCGCGTCGGGTTCGTCACGCTGCTCGACTCCAATCGCCCGGATGATTTTCAAATAACCCGGTCGCCTGCAAAATCCACGCCGCAGAGTAAATCCATCACACCCGCAAACCCTTTGCATCGGTTCCGGCCAGCCATTCCTGCCAGAATTGAAATCAACGCGGAAAGGATGCCGATGTGGGCTGGGTTCCTTCAGAAGAGATCAAAGATTATCAATGCGTCTGGGCCGTGGCGGCGTGAGGGTGAATGGTGGGACAGCAAAGACAAATGGCTGCGCGATGAATGGGATATTCAACTCGATGTTGACGGACGATCTGTTACGTACCGCTTCTATCGTGACCTGCTAATCCACCAATGGTTCGTAGAAGGCATTTATGACTAAACAATACGTGGAACTCCATGCCCGATCAGCGCTTTCCTTTCTCGAAGGCGGCTCTCTTCCTGAATCGTTGGCTATCACTGCTGCCGGACTCGGCTTACCTGCATTAGCTCTGCTGGACAAGAACGGCTTTTACGGTTCACCGCGTCTCCATATGGCAGCCAAAAATACTGGCATTCGCGCTCATGTTGGAACCGAACTCAGCGTCACGGATGAGTACGGAACAACACAATATCCGCTGCTCTGTGAATCTCGCGAAGGCTACCAAAACCTCAGCCGACTCATCAGCAAAACGAAGTTGCGTGTGCCGAAGCACTTTGACAGTACGGCGCAGTTACACGAGCTTGAGGAACACGCCAGAGGAGTGGTCTGCCTCACAGGCGATGAGCATGGCCCTCTTGCGAATGCTTTGCAGCGTGGTGGGGCTGACGCAGGCCGGACGCTGCTGAAGAAGCTCACAAGACTATTCGGCCCCAAAAGTGTGTATGTCGAGTTGCAAAGGCATTTTCAGCGAGAGCAGGAGTATCGGAACAGAATCGCAATCGACCTGGCGCGTGAACTGGATCTTCCATTACTCGCGACAAACGGAGTCAGCTATGCCACGGCTGCGGATCGCGAGATTCTTGACGTATTCACTTGCATCAAGAACAAGCGGCAACTTGCCACAGCCGGGCGGCTGCTATGCAAGAATTCAGAGCGTCATATCCGTTCCGCCGCGCAGATGGCGCAAACGTTTGCGGACGTGCCAGAAGCTATCCGCAACACCGTCGAACTGTCTGGGCGCCTGCAATTCAGCTTAGAGAAGCTCGGTTACGAGTATCCCAGGTATCCCGTGCCAGTGGGCGAGACGATGGATTCATTTCTGTATGCCCAGACGTGGGAAGGGGCGCATAAACGATACCAGCCGATTACCGACAAGGTGCGACTCCAGCTTGAGCGAGAACTGAAGCTGATCGAGAAGCTTGGCCTTGCCGGGTATTTCCTAATCGTTTGGGATATTGTGCGCTATTGCAATCAGAACGGCATTCTGGTGCAGGGCCGTGGATCGGCGGCCAATAGTGCTGTGTGCTATTCGCTCGGCATCACCGCCGTCGATCCCATCGGCATGGACTTATTATTTGAAAGATTTCTGTCGGAGGAACGCGGCGAGTGGCCTGATATCGACCTCGATCTGCCCAGCGGTGACGACCGGGAAAAGGTGATCCAGTGTGAGCGAACGGGGTGGTCGCAGGAAACGGCGATCATTTCGCTGGCCGGAAGAAGCAACACAATTGGTCAGGGAATACCTGAGATCTTCGAAACCCGGCCAGCTCAGTAGCAGAAATAGTGTAGCCGGCTTGGCGACAAGGCTAGCGGCCCTTTCGGGCAACCCGCGGGATGCTTGCTTCCGATTCTTGCATCAGCAAGGCGTAACACAAAGGCGCCCCTGGCGACCGTGGACGAAGCCGGAGCAACAACGGCTCTTTGATCTGATGGAAGCCAGCCCAGTGGAAGAAGTCTCAAAAATCATGCAACGTTCGGCGCGCTCCATTCGCTCCATGTTGCACCGGTTGGGGGAAAGCTCTCAAAGAGGGCGAGATTGGTTCACACCATACAGCCTCGCTGAAGCTTTGCACGTCAGAGTTGACGAGGTGCAAAAGTGGGTCAATCAGGGTTGGCTCAAGTGCCGGGTTGTTGAAACAACTAGTGTCAAAAAGCGAATCATCGATCCTGATGATTTCTCTGACTTCGTGAAGCAGCACGGCCGCGCGGTTGTGGGCCGGCGTCTGAATGCCGACGGGCTTTGGTTTGTCCAAAACTTTGTATTCCCGCCCAAGCATGCGCACCTCTTGCCCCTCAGAAAGAGCGCGAATAGCCCAGGTCGCGAAAATGAAGATGGGGAAGACGAGGACGGGACGACAGTCGAGCAGATAGCTTAGCTTGCTTCGAAGTAATGAATATAAATGCCTCGACAAAGAGCGCCGAGCCGCCGTTGCCGAGTCGCCGTTGCCGAGCCGCCGTTAACGTCCGCTCGTCGATTGCTTGGAATCTTGACGAAGGCCGCGCTCTCTCAGGTCACGAGTTAGTTCGGCAGTTGTGCCAGAAACCCTCCCAGCTTCGCCGTTGCCTTGAACTGCGGTACAGGATCAAGCTTCCTGAAGGCGCTGGTAAAGGCGTTCGACAAGCTCCACATGGTTCTGGCCGAGAATCCCGGGTACTGCGGCTCGAAATACAGCCGGTGGACTTCGGGCAGCAGACTTCTGGGCGCCTCGAGCTTGCCATCGATGAATGCCGAGTAGAAGATCAGCCTCGCCGTGTCATCGGTGATCTGCGTCTTCCTCCGCAATTCGACCTGGCGCTTCAGCGGCTCGAAGTTCCTCTGAATTCTGTCCATACAACCGAAAGCGTATCAATTAGATTGAAGCTCTCGGTATGCTTGGCCAGCACCGGCGTGAACACGCCTGGGACAATGTTGGCAAAATTCTTGCGTGTAGTTGAAAACCTGTTGAAACGAGAAGCTTGGACTCCTACAAAATCGAATCGCAGTCGCTGTTCGGGACTCCACGTCAGATTCAAATTTCTATGGGGCATAGCAGAAAAGTCCAGCTTGAGGCTTATAGATTTGGGCGTGCGCCCCTCCACTGTAGTGCTGCCATTCCTGCGCATTAGCGGCTTCAGTGTTCCATTTGAATACTGTCAAGGTCTGAAATAAATTGAAACTTGTTTACTGCGACTGAAAGCATGATCTCATTCAGGAGCACTCAGAAGAACTTTTCCGATGTGAAGGGACTTGTTTCAAGTGCCGGTGATTAATGCCTGCAGCCAGGCAATCTGGCAAAGGAAAACCGCACCGGATGTTCAGGGCCGTATCTTTGCTGCGCGGATGATGATTGTTTCCGCCTCTGCGCCGGCGGCATTCTTTCTCGCGGCCCCGCTCGCCGACCATGTTTTTGAACCTCTCCTGATGAGTGGTGGAAAACTCGCGCATACCTGGATCAGTTCGATTGGAACTGGGCCCGGCCGCGGAATCGCTTTGGTTCTTGTCTTGAATGGCCTGGCGGCACTATTGATCTCACTGGGTTGTTTCCTCAACCGCAGGGTATGGCACGTTGAAGAGGAATTGGAAGATGTTGAATGCACTTAAATGTACACCGCAACTGGCTCTTGATGCAATTTAGAAGCCCGGGATGCGAAGCTGATCTGCCGCTCTTCAGTATTCCAGGTCCGTCATGGGAAAGAATTTGGTTGCTCTGCATTCGCATGGCAGGCCGTATCGGTTTTCTTCGATTGTCACGGACGTATATCCAAGAGATATTTGTCCATAGGCCTCATCGGTCACGACAACGCTTGGTCGCTTACTTTTCCGGTCTCGGTCCAAAAAACTTCCCAAAAAGTCACGGATCTTCCACGGTCACTAAGCCGGCCGCCGAGCCAAGTACGTACCCGTCCAAGGATGTCTTAGACGCTGCCCACCACGTCAATTGATTTCGTGAATTCGGTATCGTTCTCTCCAAGTTCCGCCCCGAGAAGAAGTATGTGACACAGATGCGAGTCTCCGTCTATGACTGTTCAATATTTTTGCGCAGCCACCTGATAAGGATTGAATATGACAAAGTCGCGGCAAATGAACCACTCGAAGCTTTCGATTCATGAGGCCTGATTAAACGTAGATCCCCAAAATCTCTCGAATTTTTGCTCCGTACAATAAGCGTGCAATTGGAATCGACTTTGCGATGGTGGATCATAATAGTATTTGGCCGCGATCCAACTATATTGATTTTTCAGAATTCACCGTATAATAAACGTACAATGAATCCGGCATTGCAGGTAATTAGGGCATTCTAGGCATTGTGCGATGTTCGCCGTTTCAATAACTTGCCTGTTTTCAGAATCCGGAGCAGTTCGATCCCGACTAGCTTTACCAAATTAACCGATTTACTTTCAATTCTACTCGGCCCGCAAGGCCTCCACTGGATTCACCGACGCTGCTTGCCGCGCCGGAACATAGCTGGCCAGCAGCGACGCCGCACCTAGCACAGCTGCCACTGCCGCCAGCGTGCGAATGTCACGCGGCGGCGTTTCAAACAACAGTTTCTGCAGCAATGTTGCAGAAACCAGGGAACACACCAGTCCCACGACAATTCCAATCCCGCTCAGAATGCCAGCTTCCTGCAAGACCATTCGATAAACCGCGCTGCGCTGTGCGCCAAGCGCTATGCGCACGCCGACTTCGCGCGTCCGCTGGCTCACCGAGTACGCGATTACGCCATAAAGCCCGATGACACCCAGCGCCAGCGCGAGCGTCGCGAATCCACCCACCAGCCATGCCGCCGAGCGATGCATATAAGCTTCCGGCGAGTTGTGGATGTGGTCTTCCATGGTGATCGGGCGCGCTGTGGCAACGTCGGGATCGATTTCGTGAATCGCCTGCGACAAGCTGGGCAGGATTGCCTGCGGAGATTGTGCGGTACGCACCACCAAGTCAAATCCGGAATCCGGGTCCTGATTAAACGGCAGGTAGATCGCTGGCTGGATTTCGTCGTCCAGGCTTCCTTCGCGGATGTTATCTACGATTCCTACGATTTCCATCAGCGATTTGGGGGAAAGTTCCGTATCGCCAATCTGCTTTCCCAGGGGATCCTCGCCGGGAAAATAATGTTCCGCCAGAGCTCGATTGATGATCACGACCTTTGGTTTCGTAAGATCGTCCGAATCGGTGAAGAAGCGGCCGCGCACCAGTTTGGCCTGCAGTGTTCCGAAGTATCCGGCACTGACGTCGCGGATGTTCACATTGTTGTGGATGCCGTTGTAAGGTTTGCCCAGGAAACGAATCCACATCGACGTGTTTCTCAAACTGCCCCCCACCATCACCGACGAGGCTCCCACGGATTTCACGCCAGGCAGGCTGGCGATGCGGCTCAGCGTGCGCCGCGCCCAATCCACCAATTTGGCGTCGGTATCGTAACGCTTTCCAGGCGCATTCACGTTGAGCGTCGCAAGGTGATCCGGATAGAACGCGAGATCCACACGCAGTAGGCGGTAGAGGCTCTGGCCCAGCAGTGAAGCGGCGACCAGCAACACCATGGCGGTTGCTAATTCCACAATGACCAGCTTCGATCCCAACCGCCGCCAGGAGGTGCCGGCTACGCTGCGGCTGCCCTCGACCAGATCGCTGCCTACTGCGGTTTTCGCTAAGCGCAAGCGCGGCGTAAGTGCGAACAATATCACCGCCAGCAAGGAAATGACCGCCGCGAACACCAGCACGCGGGGATTCAAGGTGAGACCGAGAAGAAAGGGCATGGAGGCCAGCATGGGCTCCGGAATCAGCTTGGTGAGAAGCTGCATCGCCCAATAAGACGTGGCCAGCCCCAAGCCGCCGCCGGCCACCACCAGCAACAGGCCTTCGGCTGCGAATTGCCGCGAAAGTCTCGCGGGCGAAGCGCCCAAGGCGCTGCGGACCGCTACCTCGCGTCTGCGCCCTTCCGTGCGAACCAGCACCAGGCTGGAGACGTTCACGCACGCGATGAGCAGCAGAAGTCCGGCGCCGCCGAGAAGAATCAGCAGCAGTGGTCGAATGTCACCGGAAATTACCTCGCTGAGCGGCAAGACATTGGCTCCTCGACCCAGATTGGAATCCGGATACTGTTGCTCGAGCTGCTGCGCAACTATCTTCGTATTCGACAGCGCCGTTGCCATCGATGTTCTATCCTTGAGATGGGCCACGCCGAAAAGATTGTGGCAGCCCCGCTCCTTTTCGCAGTGACCGGTCGGTTGCAGGGGAATCCAGAACTCCGGCGACTGGGCGGGAGCGAAGTGGAAGTCGCGCGGAAGCACGCCCACGATCGTGGTGGGAGTGTCGTCGAGGGTTACGTTTTGCCCTACGATATCGGTGCGGCCGCCATAGTTTCTTTGCCAGGCGCCGTAGCTCAACAGTGCGATTCGCGGCGCACCGACGGCGTCTTCCCCGGCCAAGAAATCGCGTCCGAGAAAGGGCGTGACACCCAGTGTACTGAAAAATCCAGCGCTGACGCGGCCAATCGGCGTCAGCCGCGGACCCGATGCTGCGGAGATGGTCGCCCCTTTGGGATTATAGATGTCGAGAGAAGTGAAGACAGTATTGAGCCGTTTCCAATCGAGATAGTCTGCATAGGAGAGGGGGCATTGTGGGCAGCGTAACGCTTTCTCGTACACTCCCACCAGACGCGCCGGACTCTGGTAAGGCAGCGGCTTCAGCAATGCTGCGTCGACAAATGCAAAAATGGCCACGCTGGCGCAGATGCCGGTCGCGAGCATGATCATCGCTGTAGCCGTGAATCCAGGACTTTTGCGCAACTGGCGCAACGCGAAGCGCGTGTCTCGAAGAAAGTTTTCCAGCATGCCAAGCCTCCTTACGGACTAAGAAAACTGTCGTCTCTTCCCAATCCTCATTCTACGTTCCTATAATAACCCATAGTCAGACGATGGACGACGCTAGTGGTTAGCTGAGTAACCCGGACTTCGCTGAGTTTGGCCAATGGCAAGCTTGAAAAAATAGATTCA
The DNA here is from genome assembly GCA_036497385.1 of Candidatus Angelobacter sp. Classification (GTDB taxonomy): domain Bacteria; phylum Acidobacteriota; class Terriglobia; order Terriglobales; family Acidobacteriaceae; genus Angelobacter. Next base: position 19,929 of record DASXJO010000419.1, read on the forward strand.
GACCTTCCATCCTGTTGCTCGTTTCCGTTCTGTGATGAGGGTCATGCTTTAAGCGGACAAATTACCCTCGCAGGCCGAGTTCGGGCTGTCTGAAGCTGCGTTTTGTGCAGCCAAGGTTGCTTCTCTCAGATGAATTTTGATCAGGTTCCGTATTGGAACGACTGGTTTCGTTTTGGAACTAGCGAAGAAATAATAAAATTAAAATGTCAGAACCGTTTTATGGTAGTTTGTGGTTGATTTGTTCATCCCCCTGCCGGCAACCACTTGCGCGTGTCGGTGGATCAAAAGCTTAGACTGTAATCAAATCTTAGTTCCTGCACCTTAGGAACCGAAATCATTTCGTTTATGTTTGGGAAATGCGTCGCACCAATTTTCAACTGATCATTTAATTTACCCGATTCTTGGACCGGCCATGAAAGAACCGCCCATTCACATACTTTGCTATCATCCTTTGGTATCTCAGATTATCGAAAGAATACTTGTGCCAAGCGGGCACCGCATTTATCCATTTTCCGCTGCACAGATCCAGGGCCTTGCGGAACATGAGTATATTTTAATTATTGACACACGCTCTGTGGAAAGATGGTTGGAGATAACCCTGCGCTATGGATTCATGAAAAAACAACCAGTCATCCTTATCACTTACGATCTGAGTCCTCAAGATGAAATCAGGGTATTGTATTTGGGTGTGCGCGGGATTGTGCCGATTGCAAATCTGGAAAATGAGATCATTCCAGCGGTTGAGTCGATGATTTCGAGGCGTTTGTGGGTCCGCCGCGATACTTTGAACGAATATATTCTGCAGAGAGACGGCTCAGCAGATGCGTCGCTCAAGTTTACAAGCCGGGAACAGCAAATTCTAGCCTGCTTGATGGAAGGTTTTTCAAACAAGGAAATTGGCCAGATATTGGGGATTTCACTGAGAACAGTCAAGTTTCATGTTGCCAACATTTTGCAGAAATTCCGTGTAAAGAATCGCAGAGGCCTTCGAAGTATCCAAAACTCCCAAAAACCCAAACCTCTAATGAAAATACCTGCGTAATCCAGTTTCCATATAAATGCTTAATCCGCAAAATAAATATTCCACCGCGCGAACCTGAGATGAAGTACGGTCCATTGACTGAGTTGAGGTACAGGTTTTACTGGTACTCTAAAATCCTAGGTACAGTTTCGTAAGTAAACTTTCGATGATATACATATACTCGGCTCGCAGTTGAATGAGATCTGGTGGCCTTTTAAGCACTTGAGCCCAGCATTTGGAACTCAGGATGGCGATAGCCTACCCTTTTCTATTTCCAGATATATCGTGGCCTCAAAGGGCACCTAGAGGGTGTGCCTCTTCAACTAATGTGAACTGTAGCGGTTTCCAGCAGGTCCACTTCATCATAACTTCTGGAGCAGTTATGCATTTCCGTGACGCGGGGCCTTGGTTTGCCCTTCAAGTAGTGCCTAGACATGAAAAAAGCTTGGATAAAATACTCGAGTATAGAGGTTGCATCCATTTCCTGCCGACTTACCGTGTGCGTCGAAGATGGTCGGATCGGGTTAAGGTAGTCGAGCAACCGCTCTTCCCTGGCTATGTCTTTTGTAGGAGTCAAAGCAACCTAATGGAAGTCATACGGGGCTCTCCCGGAATAATACGTATCGTGGCCTTTGGCAGGAAGCCGCATCCGATTCCGGATGAAGAAATTGAAGCACTCCAGCAGATCGTTCGTGGCAAACGGGAATATAGCGCCTTTCCCTATTTGAATGTGGGACAGAAAGTTCGGGTCATTTCAGGCCCATTAACAGGCATCAGCGGGACCATAATGCGGTTCAAAAACCACGACCGGCTGGTAATTTCGATAGACGTCATCATGAAGTCGGTCTCGGTAGAAATCGATCAATCGGAAGTGGATCTGGTTCAAGCTGCGGCATGATAATGAACGCTCAGATGATGCTCTACAACCACGCGAGGCAACCCAAAACTTCTCCAGTTGAACCCCACTAGACAAATTTTCGGCGTCTGTGCGTCATAAATGTTGTTCCAAAGATATTGGATTGTTGTGCAAACTTGTTAAAGGAGATGCCACTATGAGTTTGAATGATCCTGATCGAGAAGACAATACAGTTTATAAAGTTGTGGTAAATCATGAGGAACAGTATTCAATTTCGCCAGCATATAAAGCCAATCGGGCAGGATGGCGCGATGGCGGCAAGACCGGCCCTAAAGCGGAATGTCTAGCCTATATCAAGGAAGTTTGGACTGATATGAGGCCGCTTAGCCTAAGGAAAAAGATGGAGGAATTGGCCAAAACTCCGCCTCCACCTCTACCACCGCAGGATCCAAATGCCCCGCGCCAGAAAAGTCTAGTGGAGCGACTTTGTGAAGGCAACCATGCTGTGGAAGTCGGCCTGCGACCAGACAAGTCTACCAAGCTGTTCAAGGAGGCCATTGATCGCGACTATGTTCATGTCAAGTTTACCCAAACCAAAGGCGGCACTGAAATCGGATTTCGTCTCGATCGTGGCAGCTCGGATTTCAGCAAGGCTAATTTCGAAGATGGAACCGGCACAGCTCACGTCGAAGGTAATCTTACGCTGGACTACGTAAAGGTGAAATGCGTCGCCGATATTGATCTGGGCATACTTTCCGGGACTGGTCGTCTCATCAAGATTGAATCAGACCAGCCCGGTCGGACCTAGCGGGAGCACGTGCTCTAAGTTCGCTGGCATCCATTTCCCGGCTCCTCGAACCCAGAAGGCCAAAGTCAGATTTGGAGCGATAGCTGCTGATGGGTATCTTCAAACTTCTGCTCAACATTAACTGCCCCGAAATCTGCGACGCCATCAAATATTCGAACAAATTGCCGCAGATTTCTACTGCACATTTGGTGAAGTACACGCATTCACTGCGGTCGACGCACAGAAGTAGCGCGCAACCTGCGCTTTGCGGGGAGCTTCAGCAGGACGACTCACTCATTTCTAGAGCCTTGCACGGCTCATTCGGCAATCGAAAATGCGAGGCCTTGTCCAGTTCCTGGAACAAAAGGGAAGCGAGCTTGGGCGAGAATTGTCCAAAGTCGAAAGAGAGTTCGGTCCGCCCGCAGTTGATTCGCACCACTACCTAGTCTGGAGAAATCGATGAAAATCGTAACCTTCTTTCTGCGGCATTCCCGAAAGATCGTATTCCTCAGCATAGCTGCCGGGGCCTTGAGCGGTATGTGCAATGCTGCATTGTTGGCCGTCATTAACTCCGTCCTCAAAACCGGAATACCAGGTTGGAGATTGGTCTGGAGTTTTGTAGGCCTATGCATGCTTCTCCCCTTTTCCCGGTATACTTCCGAGCGCTTGCTGACCAAACTTGGCCAGCAAGCGACGCATAGAATGCGCATGCAGTTGTGCCGCCAGATACTGGCGGCGCCGTTATTGCGTCTGGAACAGCTTGGGAGTGCACGGTTGCTTACCACGCTCACAGACGATATTCCCAATATTACAAATGCGGTCTTGGTCATTCCTCTACTTTGTGTAAATGCAGCGCTCGTAATCGGCTGCCTGATCTACCTGGGCATTTTGTCCTGGGGAGTTTTCCTCATCGTTCTGGCGTTCATGATCCTAGGGATAGCAACTTACCAGGCACCCCGCATCAAAGTAGAAAAGATTTTCCAAGTGGCCCGCGAACACGCAGACAGGCTGCAGGAGCACTTTCGCGCGCTGACACTCGGAGCAAAAGAGCTCAAGATTCATAATGAGCGGCGGCATACATTTCTTAAAGAAGGCCTGGAGGCGACCGCAGATGCATTACAGGAACATAACGTTGCGGGGCAGAACCTGTATACAGCAGCCGCCAGCTGGGGACAAGTATTGGTGTTTATCGTTATCGGCCTCATTCTCTTTATCTTTCCATCGATGCATCACTTGGATCGCGCCATGCTAACTGGTTATGCGATAACGCTGCTTTACCTTATGGCTCCGTTGCAAGTCATCATGAACAGTCTTCCGCCATTGTCACGCGCCAATGTCGCGCTGAATAAAGTGAATGAGCTGGGATTCACTCTCGCCAGTCAAGGTTCTGAACAGGCCGAAGAAGAGCACTTCCAGGCCGACACATGGGTAAAGTTGCGACTTAGCTCCGTTACTCACCGATATCATCGTGACGGTGAAGCAAGCGATTTTATCCTCGGGCCACTCGATTTGACGTTTAAACCTGGTGAGATGGTGTTCATCATCGGTGGCAATGGAAGCGGCAAAACAACATTTGTAAAGTTGCTGACCGGGCTCTACGCGCCAGAAAATGGCGCCATCTATCTAAACGACGAACCAATCGGGCCTGATAACAAAGAGGCCTATCGCCGCCATTTTTCCGCGGTCTTTTCCGATTTCTATCTGTTCGAGACGATGTTTGGCCTCGTTGATAACCAGTTGGACCAACGGGCGTCGGAATATCTCCAACGGCTTAAGCTGGCTCACAAGGTTCAGATCGAAAAAGGTAAGCTCTCAACAACGGATCTGTCTCAAGGACAGCGTAAGCGATTGGCGTTGCTTACAGCTTTTCTGGAAGACCGTCCGATTTACATATTTGACGAATGGGCGGCTGATCAGGACCCGTATTTCAAGGATTTCTTTTACATGAATCTGCTGCCCGATCTCATGACCAGGCACAAAACCGTGTTTGCCATAACTCACGACGACAGGTATTACCATCTCGCGGGAAGAATTATCACACTGGATAATGGTCAAGTGACCAGCGACACTGCAAGGGATTCTTCTATCCCGGACACGGAAAACAAGGCAGACTATCTTCGCTCTCTTTCTACATTTCACAGAGCGTAATGTCATTTCCTTTACATATCGAGCCCATTCTCTGATCCGGCCGGGCATGACTATACCGGCCCACAAGAGCGCTCGCTAGCTCCGTCCTGCGCGGCTAGTGGGTCAGAGCAGTGATCGCGTCGGCAAGAGTCGGCTGGTCTCGCCACGCAATTTATCTCCTATTTAGGCACTTCGAACAAATTTAGACAAAGATGAAACCCAATTCCATGTCAGTTAATAATTTGACAGACCTTTTGCGGAATCGAGCTGAAGCAAAACCATCAGCGCGAGCTTACGTGTGGTTGATTGATGGGGAACTCGAGGGAGGCGCGCTTTCCCGTGCCGCTCTTGAGGAAAAAGCGGGAACGATAGGGATAAAACTCAACTGTCTCAACCCAAAACCGGAGAGCGTGCTCCTTATATTTCCTCCTGGCCTCCAATTCATTGAGGCGCTGTTCGGCTGCTGGTATGCGGGTATTATTGCCATTCCTGCCTACGTCCCCCGTTCCAATCATGACCTTGTCCGAATTGAAGGAATGCTGAGGGACTCCGGATGCACAATTGTGCTGACGCTCAGAGAAATAGCTCCGTACGTACAAAAAGCGATTTCAGCAATTAATCCTAAGATAGAAACCCTGGCTATCGAGGAGCTAGAAGAGAGAGAAACGAAATACGGGATCGATCCGCAGCCGCAGTGCCGGGAGATCGCCTATCTTCAATATACATCCGGATCGACAGCGTCTCCCAAAGGCGTGATTGTGACGCATGCGAATGTGCTTGCAAACCTTAAGTATATTGAATCACAGGGAGGCTTTGCTGAGACGAGTCTCTCAGTCAACTGGCTGCCCCATTTCCACGATATGGGGCTCATTTATGGCATCCTGCAGCCGCTCTTCACCGGCTTTACTACGGTTTCCTTTGCTCCCAATGCCTTCACCCACAAACCGTCACGCTGGCTCTCTGCAATCACTCGTTACCGCGGGACCCATTGCGGGGGACCCAATTTTGCATATGACTTGTGCGTAGAGCGTGTTACTCGGGAAGAGTGCGCTTCACTTGATTTGAGCTGTTGGCAAGTGGCATTCAATGGGGCCGAACCTATCCGCAGCGAAACGCTGAAGCGATTTACAAATTATTTCTCTGCCGCCGGCTTTCGGAGCCAAGCTTTTTATCCTGTATATGGACTAGCAGAAGCCACATTGAAGATCACTAGCGGCGCTCCCGGCGCCGGTCCGAAATATTGCTCAGTTGACAGCGCAGAAATTGAAAAACACAAGGTCCGCGTGGTGGATTCCGCGTCGACATCGGCGTCAACGATCGTGAGTTGTGGGCGGTGGCACACTCCGCATAAGGTGGCGATTGTCAATCCGGAAACAAAGGAAGAGTGCGCAACGGACCAGGTCGGTGAAGTGTGGGTGGCGGGCCCGAGCGTAGCAACCGGCTATTGGCGCAATGAAGTTGCCACGCAACATGCTTTCGGGTCATTTTCACGTTCAGGGAAAGGGCCGTTCTTGCGAACGGGCGATCTTGGTTTCGTTTATCGCCATGAATTGTTTATTACTGGACGATTAAAAGACTGCATTATAGTTCGGGGAAGGAATCACTATCCTCAGGATATCGAGGAAAGCGTCGAAGAATCTCATCCTGCTTTGCGTCGGAACGGAAGCGCAGCATTCTGTCTGGAGCAGGATGGGCACGAAAGAGTGGTCCTGGTTAGCCAGGTCAAGCGTCAGTTTAAAGGCAACCTTGATGAAATCATTGAGACAGTCCGCAAAGTAATTGCCGAGAACCATGAACTCCAAGCTTTTGCTATCGTTCTTGTGAAAACAGGCGGATTGCCGAGGACTTCCAGCGGAAAGGTCCAGCGCCAACTGTGTAAAGCCCTATTTTCGGAAAACAAGCTTCCGGTACTGCGACAAAGCATACTTGATGATCGCAGTGAAAGTGAAAATAAAGAGGCGCGTATCCAGCGAGACAGCCTATTGGCCATGGATATGGGCAAGCGAAGAGCCGCACTACGAACTTACATCAGACATGCAGTGGTCCGTGTTCTTCGTCGGCCTTTCGATCACACCAGCGGGAATTGTGCGCTCGCAAGTCTTGGGTTCGATTCCCTTATGCTTGCTGAGCTGAAACATACCATTGAAGCGGAACTAGCAATCAGCCTCTCGCTTGAGAGGCTGTTCGGTGCTGACATTGATAGCATCGCTGAAGACATGCTCGGCCAGATCGAAACGGCCTCTTATTCAACCGATGGAATGAGTTCGCCGGAGCGAGTCAGGGATCGTAAATATGCTCCAGCCTCACATTCTCAGGAACAGATTTGGCTGATCCAGGAACTCTTCCCTGAGACCAGCGCCTACAACCTCCCCATAGCGCTTTGCCTGCGAGAAAAACTGAATGCGGCTGTGCTGCAGCGGAGTCTGGATGCGATCTGGGCGCGGCATGAGGGTTTGCGGAGCGTGTTTGTGGTGGAGGAGGGAGAGCCGCGGGTCGAGCTGCTGCCGGTGGAGAGGGGTGTGCCACTGCTGGAGCATGATCTGCGGGGAATCGGAGATGCTGAGGCGAAGCTAAAAGAATTGATGATGGTGGAAGCGCAGGCGCCCTTTGATTTGAAGCGAGGGCCGCTGATCCGAGCTCATCTGGTGCGGATGCAGGAGGAGGAGCACGTATTGCTGCTGACGCAGCACCATGTTGTGTCCGACGGTTGGTCGATGGGGATTCTGGCACGGGAGTTGGGAGCATTGTATGGAGCGTTCGGCCGTGGCGAGGAGAATCCGTTGGAGCCGCTGGTGATCCAGTATCCGGACTATGCGGCGTGGCAGCGGGAGTGGCTGAAGGGGGAGCGGCTGCAGAGGCAGAGCGAGTACTGGCGGGAGGCGCTGGCGGATGCGCCGGTGC
>DASXJO010000420.1:0-10920 GCA_036497385.1 Candidatus Angelobacter sp.
AGAATCGTTCTTAATGACGGTACAATGATGTTTCCCGAATGAAAATCTGGTTCGCCATTCTGTCGCTGTTTTTCTGCCTGGCCTGCATGGCTGCGGACAAGCCGAAGTCCGTTGTGCCCCCGCCGGTCTCCAAAGAAGATAAAAAAAACGCGGAAAAAGAATTCAAGAATGCGCAGGACCTGCAACGAGAGGGCAAGCCGGAAGACGCCCTCATAGCAGTACTTAAAGCCCAGGAGCTCATGCCAGGCAACGTGGAATTTATGACCATGGGCGAGATGCTGCGGCAGCAGATTGTGGGCGAGGACATGGAAGCGGGCAATCACCTGGCCGCTGCCGGCGATCCTGTGGGTGCTGCACAGCGCTTTCGGATGGCGCTTGCTATTGATCCCCAAAATACTAATGCGACTCAGCGACTGCATGACGTGGAGCCGCCGGACGGGGACGCTGAACATAAACACGTACTGCAGCTGCTTGCGTCAGTAGATCAGATCAACCTGCAACCCACGCCGGGAAAAAAGAATTTCCATATTCAAGGCGATACAAGGCAGCTCTATGCACAGATTGGGGCCGCGTTTGGCGTGTCCATGGAATTTGACCAGAACCTCACGAGCCGGGTCTTGCGATTTGACCTGGATAACGTGGACTTCTACACGGCAACTGACATTGCGGGCAAAATGACGAAGTCTTTCTGGTCGCCCATTTCCAACAATGCAGCCATGGTGGCCAGTGACACGGCCGAAATGAGAAAGCAATATGAGCGCCTGGCGCTGCGCACTTTTTATGTCGGCAATGTCTCAGCGCAGACTGACCTGAATGATTTGGTCAACGTGATGCGCACCATCTTGGACATGAAGCTTGTCAGCATTCAGCCAAGCCAAAATACCATTACCGTGCGCGCGCCCCGGGACCAGGTGGAAGAAGCGGCGAGCCTGCTTGATAACTTAATGGACGCAAAGCCTGAGATGTCGCTTGAGGTCTCAGAATACGAGATTGATACCGATCGCACGCGGGATATGGGATTGAACCTGCCCACCAGCTTTCAAGTATTCAACATCCCTTCAGAAATTCGGCGAGTGCTAGGGCCGGACGCACAGAGCGTGATTGACCAGCTAAACCGTACCGGCACCATCGATCCCAGCACAATCTCGCCTTCAGCCCTGGCCAATCTTGCGGGGTCTCCGTTGCTGGGGCCATTTCTGGTGTTCGGCAAAGGCAAGGGACTGACCGGAGTCACCGCTCCTCCCATCAGCGCGAAGCTGGCGTTCAATTCTTCGCTGGCTACCAATTTGGAAGCAATGACGCTACGCGCCATTGACGGTGAAGCCGCCACGTTTCGCGTGGGCACGAAATTTCCTATCGTCAACAGCACGTTCAGCAATGTGGCGGTGAGTACCCGAGGCCAGGTGCAAGTTGGAAACACTCCACAGTTCACCTATGAAGACTTGGGAATTACTTTGAAAGCGACGCCGCATTACCATGCCAACGGAGACATCACGCTGGCCGTGGACCTGAAGATTCAAGGTCTGGGAACGCTGCAGATCAACAGCATCCCGGACATTACCAGCCGGTCTTATGTCGGAACCATCACAGTGCACGATGGCGAACCGTCCGTGATTATGGGATTGATGAGCGAGCAGGAACTGCGGTCGGTTCAAGGCTTTCCGATCCTCAGCAGCCTGCCCGGCCTGAAAAACGTGCTGAGCACGACCTCAAAAGACCATATTCACAATGAGTTGCTGATCATGATTACGCCGCACGTGGTGCGTAAACCATTCCATGATCGAGGCAGCAGCGTCTTCTGGAACGTGGGTCCGTAAAAAAACGAAGGCGCTCAGCATTCAGCAGTAAGTGTTTCTGAAATCCCGACCCTGAGCCTTGCCGGAGGGGAGGGATCTCTACCCACGGACAAGCTTTGTCATGTGTGCTGTTGGCGTTGAGCTTTGAATTTGTCGCGCTTTATAGCGTTCCCTCGCTCCGCTCGGGACTTCGAAAACAAGCGCACTGCTGCCTACTTCCCTGCATGATCGATTTCAAACTGCACCAGCTGTTTGAGATTGTCGTAAGGGATGTTGGCTATGCCTGACACTCTGCGGCCATTGATGAAGACCGTTGGCGTCTCATTTACATCCAGCGTGGCTCCCAAGGCCTGCGACTTCTTGATACGGGCATCGGTTTCCGGCGAAGCAGCACAGGTCGAGATTTTCTGCGCGTCCAGACCGACCCCGGTTGCCAGCTCTTTCAATTTGTCATCGGCCGTGGCAAGCGCAATCCCGCCCTGGTTTTCGAAAATGGCGTCAACATATTTCCAGAACGCATCATTGTTCATTTGTCCCGCGCAGTCGGCGTACTGGGCGGCCTTCAACGCCCACGGATGCAAGCTGGCGGGTAACGGAAATTGCTGAAAGATGAAGCGCACCTGGGGAAAATCCGCAAAGAGGGTTGCCAGAACCGGCTGGGCCACTTTGCAATGCGGACATTCCAGATCACTGAACTCAATGATGTCGATGGGCGGATTCTGGCCGCCACGGCTAGGACCAAATGCGCCTTTCAGGTTTGCACGCGCGGGAGCAAACGGATCCGGGCCAAACGGCAAAACCTGACCGACGATGGCGATCTGAGAGCCCGGCACAAGAAAAAGATGCACTGGCTGTTGCTTGTTCATGGAGACCAGCACTTCCGCAAGGCCGGGGATGGTGGATTCCTTGATCTCAAGAATCTGCCAGGTCACGCCCGGATCGTAGCCGAAGCTGCGCTTCATTGAGGCCTCTACCTCGTCAGTGGTGGGCAGGGCGGCTTTCTTTTGCGTGCTTTGCGGCGAGGCAGCGGCGCTTGCGGCGTGCGTTGCAGGTTTTTTCGGCGAAGCGGTTTGAGCATCGGCCATGCCGAACGCGAATAAGACGGTAGTTAAGAGAGCCGTGATGGTCATTGGTTTGATAAAGGCTTTCATCATGAGTTTTTTAGACTTCCGATTTTTGTGCTATTGGAAAACGACGGCCAAGACCAAAGGCCTTGGGAGTGATTTTTAGTCCCGGAGCGGCCTGCTGGCGCTTGTATTCACTGCGCTCAATCATGCGGATGATGTCGCGCACCAGCCGAACCTCATAGCCTCGGTCGGCAGCAATCTGTTCCGCGGTGCGGTAATCCTCAACGTAATCTTCCAGGATGTTGTCCAGAACTTCGTACGGCGGCAGTGTATCAGAGTCCTGCTGGCCGGGACGCAGTTCAGCCGAAGGAGGCTTATCGATGGTGGATTGCGGAATGACCGGCTTGAGCGAGTTCACGTAACGGCTCAGGTCATAAACCATGGTCTTTGGGACATCAGAAATCACGCCGAGTCCGCCCACCATATCGCCGTACAACGTGCAGTAGCCGACGCCGACTTCAGACTTGTTTCCGGTGGTAAGCACCAGCGCGCCGAACTTGTTGGAAAAGGCCATAAGGATGTTGCCGCGAATACGGGACTGGATGTTCTCTTCCGCAACATCCTCCGGCATTCCGGCAAATAATTGCGCCAGGGCTTTGCGATAACCCGCAAAAATGTCTCCGATGGCAATGACCTCAAATCGGATTCCCAGTTTGCAAGCCAACTCACGTGCGTCTTTAATGCTGTGCTCGGATGAGTACTGACTGGGCATGGCGATTCCGGTAACGTTCTCTTTGCCCAGCGCGTCCACAGCGATGGCAGCTGTAAGGGCGGAATCAATACCGCCACTTAGCCCAATCACAACTTTGCTGAAGCCGCATTTGCGGACGTAATCCCGCGTGCCCAGGGCAAGAGCAGCAAAGGCGCTTGGAATGCCCACCGCGATCTGCTCATGCATATCGCCCTGCATGGTTTCAGAATCGAAAATCACCAGGTCTTCTTCAAACGATTTTGCCTGGGCCACAATGCGGCCATCCGGCGCAATCACCATGCTGGAACCGTCAAAGATCAAGCTGTCATTGCCGCCCACCTGATTTACAAATAGCACCGGCACTTTGTTATCGCGAGCGATGGTGGCCAGCATCTGGCGGCGCAGTTCGCGCTTTCCCAGATGGAACGGCGAGGCGGAAATGTTGAGGACCATGTTGCCGCCGGCGTGCAGAAGTTCGTCCACGGGATCCACGCGATATAGGCGGCGATGCCAGAAGTGCTTGTCATTCCACGCGTCCTCACAGATTGTAAGGGCGAATTCCTTGCCAGCCAACGGAAGCAGCTTCTGCGATTCAGCGGGATCGAAGTAACGCATTTCGTCAAAAACGTCATAGGTGGGCAGCAGCATTTTTGACTGCACGAACTGCACCGATCCCTGCCGTAATACGGCGGCGGAATTCATTACAGACTTGCCGGTTTCTACTTTAGCCGGCGACACAAAGCCGCAAACAACGGTGATTTGCGGAACAGCCTGCGCAATCTCATTCACCACCTGCGAGTTGCGTTCCACAAAGGCAGGTTTTTCCAGCAGGTCGCGCGGAGGATAGCCGCAAACGGCCAGTTCAGGAAAGAGAATCATCTCCGCGCCCTGCGCAAGGGCCTGGCGCGAAGACTCTATGATCTTTTTGGAATTACCGGTGAAATCACCAATTGTTGGGTTGATCTGCCCGAGAGCAATCTTCACACTTCTAGTTTAAACCGCAGGTTCATTCTCCGTCAGCCCTCTACTGCTGTGGAGGCGTCTTGACTGGATCCTGCGGAGTTTTCTCCTGCGTTTGCGCCGGCTGTTGATCAGTGCTGCCCGAACCCGGTTTGGTGCCCCATTGCGGCTCGTTCTGGGGCGTGGGCGGCGGCAATGGCTTGGAAGACGAAGCGCCGCTGGCTGGCTGCGTCATGGGATCTGGCTGCTCGTCAGGCCGCTTCAGTGTTGGCTTATGAGTAGGCTGGTCCTGCTGTGGCGCACCGCTCACCTCTTGCGGGTTGTCGCTTGACTTGAGCGCCGCCAGCGTAGGCACACCATCTTTTACGTCAACTTCTTTTTCCGTTTTTACGATCATCTGGCCGCCCACTTTCGCGGTCTTCACCTGGACAACTTCATCGCCGTTAAAGCGCACAAAAACCACGTCCTTTGGAGGAGCGCCGTAAATCCATTCTTCGTACTCTTTGCCCTTATCATCTTTCTCTCGGACCTTTTGCTCCGGGCGATCTTTGGCCATCACCACCATGTCATGATTCATCCCGACCAGCACGTCGTGCTTCTTCACGGCTTCCTTGATCTTGGGCGGAAGAGTATCGACAAAAACTTCTGCGGCGGTCTTCACGGAAAAGTCCAGCACGGGAGTAAGCATCTGCTTCAATTCCGCGCCGGTCATTTCCGGAACATGCTTCTTGAATTCCAGCGTTACGGCTGCGCCGGTGGCCTGGGTCGCCTGATTGGGATCGACCCCACCGGTGCTGCCGCCCATCCCGGAAATCTGAACATGCTGGTACCACTTGGTTTTCTTTTTGGGGCCGCCGTTGATCTCAAAGTAGATCGACTTTTCCTTGAATACGATATTGGTGATCTGGACGCGGTCGCCGATCTTGGCCGCAGCGCCAGAGGTCTGCGCCATCCTGTAAAGCTCCGCGTCACCGGGCTTTACCATGCCGTCAGGCCCAATGACCATGTTCTTTTCCCCCACCGGGAGATACTTGCGCACATGCACAAACTCCGCATCAATGACCCGTATGAGCTGCATTTTGGTGCCATCGGCCAGTTTTTCGCGGCTGTCCAGATCCATTGGCTTCAAGTGAGGCGTGGTATCGGCTGCCAGCGGGGGCTGAGCGTCAGGCGGCTTGGGCGTGTGTGAATCCAACGAGCTGCCGGGGTTGACGGTAATCGGGGACGACTGGCCCACAGCCAAGCTGCAGGCGGTTAGAACCAGGGAAAAAGAAAGTGCGGCACTGCGTAACATGGGAAACACCTATGGCTGCTGCCAAGTTCCATGATTCGCTAATTTGCGCGAATTTTCAACCTATTTAGCAGCCATGTGGATTAGATGCCGAAGCAGGACAGAACGTGCAACTTTCCCTGCATTTCATCCCAGAGTGGAAAGAGTTTTTATGAACGAAGGACCGTAGGCGCAAGCTTTTGTTTGTCGCTCGGCTGCGCTGCACTGCACAATGGCCTTCGGCGTAAAGAAGATTTTTCCTGCGCTTTCACTGCACAACTTCGCAGTCCTCTGCTCCCCCTTCGGCAAGCTCAGGGTCATCTCGCGCTTTAAGCACTCAAGTCATGCCCTGGCACTTGTCTTTCAGGGAAATCGTTCTGAGGAGAGTTAGATATGGTGCGTTGAGTGTGTGAATTTCCCACCCTTGTATCTTCGCAAAAGCGGCGAAGGGTGGCCACGAGCCAAGGTATAGTGGAGGAAAGTCCCTTGCTCTGCAAGGTGCCAGCGCTCTATCGACCATGGGATGTTCAGGGCCGGACTTCACCCTGCAAAAGCATGCAGAATTCGCCATTATCATCCCCGGTCTTTTTAACAATTATTTACAAAATCCAGTGTTGTAACCCTCTGATTTAACGTCAAATAGAGTAGTTAGTGCAGTGAGCTCCGAATCGGCACATTCCTAGCGGTACCGGCCCCCGCCGGCAACCGGCAATTGCTGAAAAGTAGAAGTCTGTTAGGATTTCAGATTTCCCAGATCCTGCCCTGAGAGGACAGATGTCAAAACCTTTACGCCACAAACTGGCTTTACCCGCGCTCATATGCGCATGCTTCGCAATGCTTCTGGCAGGCTGCGGCCATACCAGCGCCGATTCCAAACAGAAAGGCGGCGGAGGCAAAGGCGGCCGTGGTGGCGGCGCAGCAATGACCATCCCTGTCGCGGTGGCAAAGGCTGAGATCCGCGATCTGCCTATCCTGCTGAATGGGCTGGGATCTGTGGAAGCCTTCAACACAGTCGCGGTAAAGAGCCGTATTGACGGCCAGTTGGTCAAAGTAAACATCAAGGAAGGCCAGGAAGTTAAACAAGGCGAGCTGCTGGCGGAAATCGACCCTCGGCCCTATGAAGTGCAGCTAAGCCAGACGCAAGCCACGCTCTTCAAAGATCAGGCCGCTCTGAGAGATGCTCGCCTGAACCTTGAACGGTTTCAGCAGCTCTATAAAGACGGGGTTATCCCCAAGCAACAGTTCGATACCCAGGGTTCACTGGAAGCCCAGCTTGACGGCGCAGTGCGCGCTGACCAGGCCCAAGTGGATACTGTAAAACTCAATTTATCTTATACACGCATTACCGCACCCGTGAGCGGACGCATCGGCTTGCGCCAGATCGATGTGGGCAATATGGTCCACGCATCCGATCCCAACGGCTTGCTGGTGATCACGCAGTTGCAGCCGATCGCGGTGATCTTCAGCCTGCCACAAGATAACTTGCAGGCGGTTTCGCAGCACATGAATAAAGGCAGGCTTGCCGTGGATGCATACAGCCGCGACGATCAAACAAAGATTGCCACGGGTTACCTGACAACCATTGACAACCAGATTGATGTAACCACGGGAACGGGAAAGCTGAAAGCAGTATTTGAAAATCGCGACCGCTCGCTATGGCCCAATCAGTTCGTGAATATCCATCTGCTGCTTGAGGTGAAGAAGAACAACACCGTAGTCCCGTCGGCGGCAATCCAGCGCGGCCCGCAGGGGACTTACGTGTTCGTGGTGAAGCCGGACAACACGGCGGAGATGCGTAATGTGGCGCTCTCGATCAGCCAGGGAAATTTAACCGCGATCTCACAAGGTATAAAGCCCGGAGAAGTAGTTGTGACCGACGGACAAGACAAGCTTCAGCCCGGCACCAAGGTTGCAGTTCGCGCCCCTGGGGCCAGCGGTCAAAACGGCGGTCAGGCGGGCGACGGCCAAACCCAATAAGATCCGCGTGAGTGCACACGAATCGAAAAAACAACCGATTAGAAACGGCGTTTGAAAACACATCATGCCTAGCGGCGGTCCATCAAAATTATTCATCCTGCGTCCAGTAGCCACGTCGCTGCTGATGATTGGTTTGCTGCTGGTAGGCGCGGTCGCGTACCTGCAACTTCCCGTCTCCGCGCTGCCCCAGGTGGACTATCCCACCATTCAGGTCATCACTTTTTATCCCGGCGCTGGGCCGGAGGTAATGGCCTCGTCCGTCACGGCGCCGATGGAGCGGCAATTTGGGCAGGTCCCGGGACTGAGCCAGATGACTTCTACCAGTTCTTTTGGCAGCTCAGTCATCACTCTGCAATTTAATCTG
Source organism: Candidatus Angelobacter sp. (assembly GCA_036497385.1). Lineage (GTDB taxonomy): Bacteria > Acidobacteriota > Terriglobia > Terriglobales > Acidobacteriaceae > Angelobacter. The sequence goes on from DASXJO010000420.1 coordinate 8,186, forward strand.
GAGCAGAGCATCGATATTGCGGAGCAGGAAGTACAAGCCGCCATTAACTCCGCTACCACGTTCCTGCCCCGCGATTTGCCCAACCCGCCGATCTACAGCAAAGTGAATCCTGCGGACGCGCCCATCCTGACGCTGGCCCTGACTTCAACCAGCTTGCCGCTTTCCAAAGTTGAAGATCTGGCCGACACCACGCTGGCACAGAAAATTTCCCAGCTTACGGGCGTCGGCATGGTTTCCATCAGCGGCGGGCAAAAGCCGGCAGTACGCATACAGGCCAATCCCACCGCTCTGGCTTCCTACGGCTTGAGCCTGGAAGACCTGCGCACGGTGCTGGGACAGGCGAACGTGGACCAGGCCAAGGGCATCCTGGAAAATCAGCGGCAGGCCTTCACCATCTCAACCAATGACCAACTGCTTTCCGGCAATGAATATAAGGACGTGATCCTTGCCTACCGCAATGGCGCTCCGGTGCGGCTGCGCGACGTGGCCACAGTCATTGACGGCGCAGAGAACGCCAAGCAAGCGGCTTGGATGGGCATAACCCAAAACGGCCAGACAGCGCTTTCACCGGCAGTAATCGTAAACATACAGCGCCAGCCCGGGGCCAACATCATCGGCGTGGTGGACCGAATCAAGAAAGTTTTGCCGCAACTGCAAGGCGGGCTGCCAAGTTCAGTGAAGGTGGCGATCCTCACTGACCGCACGGAAACCATTCGCGCGTCAGTGCACGACGTGATATTTGAAATGATGCTCACCATCTGCCTTGTGATACTGGTGATTTTTCTTTTTCTGCGCAATCTTCCCGCAACGATTATTCCCGGCGCAGCCGTGCCGCTCTCCATTGTCGGCACCTTTGCGGTGATGTACCTGCTAGGCTACAGCCTGGATAATCTCTCGCTGATGGCGCTTACGATTTCCACCGGCTTTGTGGTGGACGACGCCATTGTGATGATTGAAAACATCGATCGCTTTCTGGAGGAAGGCCACTCTCCCATGGAAGCCGCGCTGCGCGGCGCAGGGCAGATCGGCTTCACCATCATTTCGTTGACAGTTTCGTTGATTGCGGTGTTGATTCCTTTGTTGTTCATGGGCGACATTGTGGGCAGGCTCTTCCGTGAGTTTGCCGTCACTCTGGCCGTGACAATCGTAATTTCTGCGCTGGTTTCACTCTCACTCACTCCGATGATGGCGGCACGACTGCTCAAGAATCCTAAAGAAGCCAAGCATGGCCGCGTTTACCAGGCAACGGAGCGCGCGTACGAACGCGTGATTGAGTGGTACGGAACCACTCTGCGCTGGGTGCTGAGACACCAGACGCTTACTCTGCTGGCCACAATCGGAGCGCTGGCGCTGACCGTGTACCTCTATGTGATCGTGCCCAAGGGATTTTTTCCCGTTCAGGATACCGGCGTGATTCTGGGCATTTCAGAAGGGCCGGAAAATGTGTCGTTTGCTTCAATGTCAGACCGGCAGCAAAAGCTGGCCAAGGTAATTTTGCAGGATCCTGATGTGGCCAGCCTCTCGTCATTTATTGGGATCGACGGAACCAATACGACACAGAACAGCGGGCGCATACAGATCAACCTGAAGCCGCATGAAGACCGCAGCGATACCGCGTCCGATATTATCCGGCGTCTGCAACCGGAATTGGCAATGGTGGAAGGCATCACCTTATACATGCAGCCGGTGCAAGACTTGACAGTGGAAGATCGCGTGAGCCGCACACAGTTTCAATACTCTCTGGAAGATGCCGATGCGAACGAGCTGAATGACTGGTCAAGCCGCATTCTGGCCAAGCTGCGAACGCTGCCGGAGCTGCGCGACGTGGCAAGCGACCAGCAAAACGGCGGGCTTAAGGCCGATCTGGTAATTGATCGCGATACCGCGGCGCGTTTCGGCATCCTGCCGCAGAACATTGACGATACGCTCTATGACGCGTTTGGCCAGCGCCAGGTCTCCACCATCTTCACGCAGCTGAATCAGTATCACGTGGTGCTGGAAGTGGGGCAGCAGTTTCAGGATAATCCCAGCGACTTGAGCAATATCTACGTTAAGTCGTCAACCGGGCAACAGGTACCGCTCTCAACTTTCAGCCACTTTGTTACTTCCCCGGCGCCGCTCGCCATTAATCATCAAGGACAGTTTCCGGTTGTGACCATCTCATTTAATCTTGCGCCCGGAGAGTCGCTGGGCAAAGCGACCAAAGCCATTGCGCAGGCCGAGCAGGAACTGGGAATGCCAGTCAGCATTCATCCCAGCTTCCAGGGAACGGCGGCGGCGTTCCAGAATTCTCTGGCATCGGAACCATGGCTCATTTTGGCCGCGCTGATCACGGTCTACATTGTGCTGGGCGTTCTGTATGAAAGCTATATTCATCCAGTAACGATTCTTTCCACGCTGCCTTCAGCCGGTGTGGGCGCGATCCTGGCCATGATTCTTACAGGCAATGACCTGACGGTGGTGGCGCTTATAGGAATTATCCTGCTCATCGGTATTGTGAAGAAGAACGCCATTATGATGATCGATTTTGCGCTGGACGCGGAGCGCAATCAGGGTAAGCCGCCGGAAGAGGCCATTTATCAAGCCAGCCTACTGCGCTTCCGCCCAATCATGATGACCACCATGGCAGCGCTGCTGGGCGGCCTTCCCCTGGCATTGGGCACCGGCCTCGGTTCGGAGCTGCGGCGGCCCCTCGGAATTTCGATGGTGGGTGGCTTGCCGCTCGCGCTCGGTAC
>DASXJO010000421.1:0-6640 GCA_036497385.1 Candidatus Angelobacter sp.
GTCAGCATGAGCTGATAAGTCTTAGGGTCGGTCTCCCAAACTGTTTTTCCTCCGGCAAAGCCGCCAATTGCGTTGACCAGAATATCCAGATGGCCATGGCGCGCCGTGATTCCGTCCACCAGGGCGCGGCAGGCGGCCTCATCTGTGGCATCCAGCGGCAGGAGTTCCAGCGGCGACTTGGAGCCGACGGCGTCTTTCAATGCGTCCGCTTCATCCTTCTTTATGGCTTCATCCTTCTTTATGTATGTGGCGACCACCGATGCGCCCTCATGAAGCAGCGCGAGGGTTACGGCGCGGCCCAGACCGCCCGTTCCGCCGGTAACAAGAGCGACTTTGTTGGAGAAACGGCCGGCCATGGAGCCCCCTTCTGATACTGCGATTATCACCACGCAAGCCACGTCGTACCATTTCAGGAAATCGTAGCAGAAATTTATTGGAACCACGGACTGACAAACGGCGGCGTGGCCTATACTTCGACTGCCATCGCGAACATGCGATATTGAAAGGAGAATGCTGATGTCAGTCTATTCTCGAGTTGTAACTCGAATGATTGTACTTTGTCCCTGATAATTGGAATGTATCTCTTGAAGCCGGTGAATGCTGAGGCCTTCGCTTGCCCAGGGGGAACAGGTTGTTCCGCAGCATACAGCCGTTGCGTCGCCGCATGCGGGAAGGATACAACATGCATAGCAGTATGTAAGAGTAACTTGGCAGACTGTTGTTCGACGTCCTTTTCAAAGCCGAATGGACAACAGAGGACGAATACAAACTTGGGCCTTCGTGGAACATGCGACCATGGGAGCCGACTGCTCTGAGCCAAATCTCAACCACGAGCCGGGCGGAGTTGCATCCGAACTCCCCCTTGAAACTAAATTCACATTAATGAAATGAGCTGGCAGAGTAGTGGCAAAATCTGGCGTACACGATTTCTACTCTCTGCCAGTTTACAGTCCTAGGTGCAAGCCCTGACCACCTTTACCTTGAGTTTTCGCCATCGGTTAATATCGATCTAATCATTGAGCTAATCCGCTTTATTCCCGCTTGGATCCTCCCGCTCTGAATTCAGACCAGCTCGGTCTTGTATTCCTCCCCGCCAATCGTTAAAATAATACTGGATTGGTATTGTATTCGCCTGCCGGCCCGTGTGGCTGGTTGTGCGGAAGGACGCGCGGAACCAAGCACGCGGAAGCAAACGATGTTCAGACTCAACAAATTGACGGATTACGGCATTGTGCTGATGGCGCATGTGGCGCGCAGCCCGGAAGAGACGCCGCATACGGCGCGCAGTCTGGCCAAAGAGACTAAATTGCCCCTGCCGACGGTCGGCAAGCTCTTGCGGCAGCTATCTGAGCATGGGCTTTTGAGTTCGCATCGCGGCGTAAACGGCGGATACAACCTGGCCCGCGAGGCCCGGTCAATCACGGTGGCCGAAATCATTTTGGCACTGGAAGGGCCCATTGGTTTTACTGAATGCAGCGTGGTGAAAGGTCTATGCAATATGGAGCGTTCCTGCGCCATTATGAGCAACTCGCAGATTATCGGCGACGCTCTGCGCGACGCGCTGGAGCACGTGACATTATCCGACCTGAATCATGAAATGGCGCACCACGAGCGCAAGCACGATCACGAATTAGTTGCATCCATTAAGCCCGCAGCCAGCGTTGCGGAAGGAGTGAGATGAGTAGCACAGTCAACCAAATTAACGACCTCACACAGCAGGAATATAAATGGGGATTTATCACCTCCATCGATGAAGACCGGCTGCCTCCGGGATTGAATGAAGATATTGTCCGCGCCATCTCCCTGAAGAAGGGTGAGCCGGAGTTCATGATGGAGTGGCGGCTGAAAGCGTATCGCTACTGGGCGCAACTGGAGCAGAAGCACGCCGAGCCGACCTGGGCAAACGTGAAGTATCCGCCGATCGACTATCAGGCGCTTTCGTATTACTCCGCGCCCAAGCAGAAAAAAGAGCTGAAGAGCCTGGAAGAAGTGGATCCGGAGATTCTGGACACCTATGCCAAGCTGGGCATTCCGCTGCATGAGCAGAAATTGCTGGCCGGAGTGGCCGTGGACGCGGTGTTTGACAGCGTATCCGTCGCCACTACATTCAAGGCAAAACTGGCGGAAGCTGGCGTGATCTTCTGTTCGTTTTCTGAAGCGGTGAAGAACCATCCTGAGCTGGTAAAGAAGTATCTCGGCTCTGTGGTCCCTGTAACCGACAACTTTTTCGCCGCTCTGAATTCGGCGGTCTTCAGTGACGGATCGTTCGTTTACGTGCCCAAGGGCGTTCGTTGCCCCATGGAGCTATCGACATATTTCCGCATCAACGCGCAGAACACCGGACAGTTTGAACGCACGCTGATTATCGCCGCTGAAGGCGCTTCCGTCAGCTATCTGGAAGGCTGCACCGCGCCGATTCGCGATGAGAACCAGCTTCATGCTGCCGTGGTTGAACTGATCGCGCATGACAACGCGACCATCAAGTATTCAACCGTGCAGAACTGGTATCCGGGCGACAAGGAAGGCAAGGGCGGGATCTACAACTTCGTAACCAAGCGCGGAAAGGCGCTGGGCAAGAATTCCAAGATCTCATGGACGCAGGTTGAAACCGGCTCCGCCATTACCTGGAAGTATCCCAGCTGCATCCTGCAGGGCGACAACTCCGTGGGCGAGTTTTACTCTGTGGCGTTGACGAATAATTATCAGCAGGCCGATACCGGAACAAAGATGATTCACATCGGTAAGAACACCAAGAGCACGGTGGTGTCGAAGGGCATCTCCGCCGGCCACGGGCAGAATACGTATCGCGGCATGGTGAAGATCCTTAAAGGCGCTACGGGCGCGCGCAACTACACGCAGTGCGATTCGCTGTTGATCGGCGACAAGTGCGGCGCGCACACCTTCCCGTATATCGAGGTTAAAAACGCCAGCGCCCGCATGGAGCATGAGGCGTCGACATCAAAGATAGGCGAAGACCAGATTTTCTACTTGCAGCAGCGCGGAATCTCCAAGGAGGAGGCCGTCAGCATGATCATCAACGGCTTCTGTAAGGCAGTCTTCAAAGAGCTGCCGATGGAGTTTGCCGTGGAAGCGCAGAAGCTGCTCAGCATCAGCCTTGAGGGGAGTGTTGGATAACCATGAGTCTGCTTGAAATCAAAAATTTACACGCCAGCGTGAATGGCAACGAGATTCTGAAGGGCATTAACCTGACGGTGAATCCCGGCGAGGTGCACTCCATCATGGGCCCGAACGGCTCGGGCAAGAGCACGCTGGCGCAGGTGCTGGCCCGTCGCGAAAGCTACATTGTTACCGCCGGCTCGATCACTTTTGACGGTAAAGACCTGCTGGAGATGAAGGCCGAAGATGCTGCTTGTGAAGGCCTATTCATGGCATTTCAGTATCCGGTGGAAATTCCCGGCATCAGCAATGCGTACTTTCTTCGTGCTGCGTTAAACGCGGTGCTGAAGTATCGCGGGCAGGATGAAATGGACGCCATTGATTTCCTGCCGCTGCTCAAAGAAAAAATGCGCCTGCTGGAAATGGACGAGCGCTTTCTAAACCGTCCCGTGAATGAAGGCTTTTCTGGCGGCGAGAAGAAGCGCAATGAGATCGTCCAAATGGCAGTACTTGAGCCCAAGCTGGCCGTGTTGGACGAAACCGATTCCGGCCTCGACATTGACGCGCTGAAGATCGTGGCCAAAGGCGTGAACGCCATGCGCAATAAGGACCGCAGCATGATTCTGGTGACGCATTACCAGCGGCTGCTTGACTACATTGTGCCTGACTTTGTCCACGTGCTGGTGAATGGCCGGATCGTGAAATCCGGCGGGCCTGAGCTGGCGCTGGAACTGGAAGAGAAGGGCTACAGCTGGACCGAGCCGGAGTTGGCAGGGAAGCCGTAAGCGGGGAAACGGTAATTTGCGGACGAGTGGGTGGAGCAAGGCTTCAGCCTTGCGGTTAAGGACAGTTTATTTCGGCTTTAGCCACTGCGGCTACCTCAGCGGCTGAAGCCACCATGAGAGGCAGCTTGGCCGCACTTAAAAGCCTGCTCCACCCTCTCCTAAGACGAAATTCTAGAGGATTTATCTATCGTGATTACAGCAACCCAGGCTCCGGAAAAATATCTGGAGATTTTCGATCAGTTCAATGACCGTGCTGCGGCTGTCCAGCCGCGCTGGCTGCAATTGCTGCGCGAGGACGCTTTCGCGCGTTTTTCCGAAACCGGGTTTCCGACTACGCACGATGAAGATTGGCGCTTTACCAATGTGTCGGCGGTCGCAAACACTCCCTTTGAGTTGGCTGGCCCCTATACGGTGAGCAGGGAACAGCTGGCGCCATTCGGTTCGTCGGAGTTCGCTTGTTGTCTGGTTTTTGTGAATGGTCTTTTTTTAAATGAGGTTTCAACCCTGACAGCGTTGCCCAAGGGTGTGACGGTCGGCAGCCTGGCTGCGCAGCTCAAAAGTGCTCCGGCCAGTCTTGAATCTCACCTGGGACGTTATCTCAATACTCAGCGAGATCCTTTTGCCGCGCTCAACACGTCATTGATTGAAGACGGCGTTTATGTTCACGTTCCGCGGGGAGTCGTGGTTGAAACTCCGATCTATGTGCTCTACGTGACTGTTCCTGGCGCTACGCCTACCATGAACCATCCCCGCAACCTGATCGTTGCGGAAGAGAACAGCCAGGTAACGGTGGTCGAAGATTACGTTTCTCTGGGCGAGGGTCCGACATTTTCCAACGCCGCAACTGAATTGATCGCGGGCGACAACGCCAACGTCTCGCACTACATGATCGTGCGCGAAGGCGATCAGGCCTATAACTTCTCCACGTTACGAATCCAGCAGGGGCGCCATGCCAACGTGGCCACGCATTCTTTGCTGTTGAGCGGAGCGCTGGTGCGCAACAACGTTCATCCTGTCCTGGCAGGTGAGGGAAGCGAGTGCCTGATCAATGGCCTGTTTATGGCTAACGGACGCCAGCACATGGACAATTACATGCTGGTGGAGCATGCCAGCCCGCATTGCGATAGCCGGCAATTTTACAACGGAATTCTGAATGGCCAGTCGCACGGTGTGTTTCACGGGCGCATCATCGTGCACAAGGATGCGCAAAAAACGGACGCCAAGCAGACCAACCGCAACCTGCTGCTTTCAGATGACGCGCAGATCGATACTAAGCCGCAGCTCGAAATCTATGCCGATGATGTGAAGTGCACGCATGGCGCAACCATCGGCCAGTTTGACGACAATGCATTGTTCTACCTGCGCTCCCGCGGACTGGCCGAAGCAGCGGCACGCCACGTTTTATTGCTGGCGTTTGCCAATGAGTGCCTGAACCGCATGGGCTCGCCGCAAGTTCGCGAGCATCTGGAGAAATTAGTCGTTGCCGGCCTTCCGCAAGCCGCCAGATATTCCGGCGCACGATCGACAGAAGGCGCGGAACGGAATTGGGAGGAAGTGGGATGAGCACCGTTGCCAAATTTCCCGAAAAGATCTACGCGGCTGCAACGTACGATGTGCAGAAGATCCGCAAGGACTTTCCCATCCTGCATCAGAGCGTGCACGGAAAGCCGCTGGTTTATCTGGACAACGCCGCCACTACGCAGAAGCCTTTGGCAGTGATTGAGGCGATTGAGAATTACTATCGGCGTGACAATTCCAATATCCATCGCGGCGTGCACACGCTTTCAGAGCGCGCGACGGAAGCTTATGAAAAAGTCCGCTTGACGGCGCAGAAGTTCCTGAATGCCGCCGACCATAAGGAAATCATTTTCGTTCGCGGCACCACGGAAGCCATCAATTTGGTAGCGCAGACGTATGGCCGCAAAAATGTCGGCAGCGGCGATGAAGTCCTGATCACGGCGATGGAGCACCACTCCAACATCGTTCCATGGCAGCTGCTTTGTGAAGAGAAGGGCGCGAAGCTGCGAGTGGCGCCGATCAATGAACGGGGCGAACTGCAGTTGGAAGAATTCGAGAAGCTGCTTGGCCCGAAAACGAAGATGGTGGCTGTCGGCCACCTTTCCAATGCTCTGGGAACCATCAACCCTGTGCGCGAGATTGTGCGCATGGCGCATTCGCGCAACGTTCCTGTGTTCGTGGATGGAGCGCAGGCTGCCCCGCGCATGCAGGTGGATGTGCAGGCCCTTGATTGCGATTTTTACGCGCTTTCCGGCCATAAAATTTACGGCCCCACAGGCATTGGCATTCTTTACGGCAAGACCAGCCTGCTGGAGGCCATGCCCCCGTACCAGGGCGGCGGTGACATGATTGCCTCCGTCACGTTCGAAAAAACGGTTTACAACCGGCTGCCTTATAAATTTGAAGCCGGCACACCGAACATTGCCGACACAATCGGGCTAGGCGCGGCATTTGAATACCTGACCAACCTTGGGCTGGATCGGATCGAACAGCATGAAGCTGACTTGCTCGACTATGCAACGAAATCGGTGGAAGCAATTCCGGGCGTGCGTTTGGTCGGGACAGCGAAAGAAAAAGCCGGCGTGCTCTCCTTTGTGATGGACGACATTCATCCCCATGACATTGGCACGATCCTGGATACTGAAGGTATAGCAGTACGGACAGGACATCACTGCGCGCAACCGGTAATGCAAAGGTTCGGGATTCCCGCCACCGCGCGC
>DASXJO010000422.1:0-3964 GCA_036497385.1 Candidatus Angelobacter sp.
CGGCAAAATTCCGCAACATGCGCCGCCGAACCCTGAAGATCTTGGCATTGAGGTATGGCTCAACTATTACCGCAGCGGCGACTATGTGGGCCGTTCACTGTGGCTGGATCAATGGATGGACCGCACAGGGAGCGGCGACCAAGGAGGAAAATTCCCGGCAGAGCCAAGGCCAGAGCAGTTCACCGACCATACCCAGCAGCGCGTGGAAGCCTGCATTGGTCTGGGCGCGCACACGCACTATTGGAACCGCAGCGCGCCGGACATTGGCATGATTGTGGATGGATTGCTGGAATAGAGTCTTATCCCAAGCGACTCCGGCAATAGATGAAAGGCTTAAAAACAGCTCAGGAAAAAATGAATAGCGCGGTCTTGCCGTGGGGGATGTGTCCGGCGGCGGTGCTTTATTGCACTCGCATCGGCTAACCGGCTCAGTGGTAACCCGACACTTGTCTCGTCATCGTCAGAGATCTGATAAATCTCAGGGGCTGAAGCCCGACTCCATCCAAGCGCTTTACGGCACGGCTGAAGCCCGTGCCCTGATACGAACCTGTTTTTCGATGTAGGAACGAGGGTTTTCGTCGAAGTCAGAGCCGAATTTGCTCGCAATTTTCCCTGAATTGTACTATACTAAGTCTATATTTATCAATAAGTTGCCTCTGTATGTGAGACTGAGGGAATCTGATGCTTTGCACAGCCAAGGGTCGCCAGTCTGATGCTTCGCACAGCCGAGAGCGGCAGTTAGGTTCATCGGTCAAACCTACATTAAGTTGGGATGCTTTGGGCTCAAGTAGGCAAATAGTTTGAAGTCCTGATTGCCAAGGGCTAGGAATGGGAGAGCTTGGCTGTCAGTAAAAAGAGCATGGTGAGGATAGGGATCCCTGGTTGCGCTCGGGACTTCGGAAAAAGACCCAGACGAAACATGAGAAAATAGAAATATCCCGATGCCCACGACTCACGCTTCCGCTATTACACCTGAAGTGATCAAAGACCACGGCATCACGCCGGATGAATATGAACGGATCAAGAGCTCTTTGGGTCGCGACCCGTCACTGACGGAGCTGGGGATTTTCAGCGTGATGTGGAGCGAGCATTGCTCGTATAAGTCGTCACGCGTGCATTTGAAGCGGCTGCCGACGCGCAGCAAGCTGGTGGTGCAGGGGCCGGGCGAGAACGCAGGCATCATCGACATTGGCGATGGCTGGGCCTGCGCGTTCAAGATTGAGTCGCACAACCATCCTTCATTCATTGAGCCGTTTCAGGGTGCAGCAACCGGAGTAGGCGGAATCCTGCGGGACATCTTTACCATGGGCGCGCGTCCTTTCGCGGTGATGGATTCATTGAGATTTGGGCCGATCGCGGCGGCTTACGATTACCCCACCCTTTCCGCAAAAAGCGCGGAGAAGGGTGGGCCACCTACGGAGAAGGGTGGGCCACTCGACGCAGAACGGCTGAAGATGGGGCACACAGCAACAGATCAGGCGACGGTGCATCGCAACCATTCGGTGCTGGAAGGCGTGGTCAGCGGGATAGCGTCTTACGGAAACTGTTTTGGCGTGCCGAACCTGGGCGGCGAGACGAAGTTTGAACCGTGTTATTCAGGCAATCCGCTGGTGAACGCGTTTGCGTTGGGGCTGGTGCGGCGCGACCAGATTTTTTATGCCAAAGCAGCGGGCGAGGGGAACCCGGTGATTTACGTCGGGGCCAAGACCGGGCGCGACGGCATCCATGGCGCGACGATGGCGAGCGAAGAGTTCAGTGAAGGCTCAGAGGCGAAACGTCCTAACGTGCAGGTGGGCGATCCGTTCCTGGAAAAGCTGCTGCTGGAAGCTTGCGTTGAAGCGATGCACACGGGAGCCGTTGTCGGCATACAGGATATGGGCGCGGCCGGACTTACGTGTTCAACCTGCGAAATGGGCGCGCGCGGCGGCGTTGGAATCGAGATCGAGCTGGATCTGGTGCCGCAACGCGAAACCGGCATGAACGCTTACGAGATCATGCTCAGCGAATCGCAGGAGCGCATGCTGCTGGTGGCGGAGAGCGGTCGCGAGCAGGAAGTACTGAAGGTTTTTGAAAAGTGGGGGCTTGATGGAGTGATCGTCGGTCGCGTGACCAGTGGCGGAAGGCTGCGCGTGCTGGAGCACGGAGAGCTGGTGGCGGATATTCCCAACACCGCGCTGACTGACGATGCTCCGCTGTATCACCGTCGAATGGAGCCATGGAGCGCGCCGGTTTCGCGGACCAAACCAGAGAGTGTCCGATGGAGCATGGCAACGGATTTCACTGAGAATCTGAAGCGCCTGCTGGGTGCGCCGAATATCTGCTCCAAGCGATGGATTTTTGAGCAATACGATTCCATGGTGCAGTCGAATACCGTGGAAGGCCCGGGCGCGGACGCGGGGCTGATGAGAATCAAGGGATCGAAACGCGCTTTGGCCATGGCGCTCGATGGGAATGGGCGCTGGTGCTGGCTTGATCCCAAGCTGGGCGCGATGCACGCGGTGGCGGAGTCGGCACGCAATGTGTCTTGCAGCGGAGCGACGCCGGTTGCGGCAACAAACTGCCTGAACTTTGGCAATCCGGAAAAGCCGCAGATCATGTGGCAGTTCTCACAGGTGGTGGACGGCCTGACCGAAGCATGCACCGCGCTGGAAACGCCCATCACGGGCGGCAATGTGAGCCTCTACAACGAGACGCTGGGCGAAGGCATTTATCCCACGCCTGTGATTGGCATTGTGGGCACGCTGGAAAACGTGGAAGACGCCATGACGTTCCACTTCCGCCAGCTGGAGCGCGACCTGTTTTTGCTCAGCGGAGCAGCCGACGAGGGCAATGCAGAAGCGGAGTTTGGCTCGTCAGAATACGCGAAAGAGATTGTCGGCCAGATATGGGGCGTGCCTCCAGCGCTCGACCTGGAGCAGGAAGCCGCGCTGCAGAAGTGCCTGCGCGAACTGATAAAGGAGCATGCGATTGAATCCGCGCATGACTGCTCCGATGGCGGCTTGGCGGTGGCTCTGGCCGAGGCCAGTTTTGTGAAGCAAAAGCCGGGAGCGGTTACGCCCCAGCACTCGCAAGAGCGGCGCGCGCCGGGGACCCCAGCCGTTTTATCGTACGTCGGCGCGGAGGTTGACCTTAACTCCAATGGTGTCTTCACTGAAAGCGTTTTATTCGGCGAAACAGCCAGCCGGGTAGTGATAAGTTGCGACCGGAAAAAGGCTGAAATCATCCAACATATAGCGGTAAAATGGGGTGTACGGGCGGACCGCATTGGGCGCACGATTCCTGAAAAACTAGTGGTTTCCATCGACGGTAAGCAGGCGGTCTCAGCCAAAGTGTCTGATCTGCGGCAGGTCTGGGACTCAGCATTATTGAAAGCCCTGCACGTGGACGCGCCGGAACATCTGGTGCCGGAAGTGTTGCAGAAAAGCTAGGAAGCATTCAGCACTCAGCACTCAGCTAAAACCGGAAGAAGCGCGGCAAGCAACCGGCGCAGCAAACACTTAACTGCAAGATCAACGCTAATCGGTCTGGAGCGAAGCGACAATACTCCAGCCACATAACATCAGCCGCGAGGCCGACCACGCGGCGAGCGGCAAGTAACAAGCGCAGAAATACCTTCTGCCAGGAGAAAAGATTTGAGCGGTTTGGAGCGAAGCGACAGCTTTAAAGACGAATGCGGCGTAATGGCGGTGCACAATCACCTTGAAGCCTCCACCATGGCGTACCTTGGTCTGCACCAGTTGCAGCATCGCGGACAGGAATCCGCCGGCATTGTCTCGTCCAACGGGGAGCGTCTTTTCATCCACAAAGCCATGGGAGAGGTAGCGGAAATCTTCACTGAAGATGCGCTCAAGAAGCTTCCCGGCAATCTGGCTATCGGACATACGCGTTACTCCACTTCCGGTGATTCTGCTGTGCTCAACGCGCAGCCCATCATGGTCGATTGCAACAAGGGCATGATCGCGCT
>DASXJO010000423.1:0-3524 GCA_036497385.1 Candidatus Angelobacter sp.
GATTTTCCATCAGCAGCTTTCGATCTTGCCCCATTCAGCTCTGTATTTGCAGGACAATAGTGATGGAGGAAAAACATGGCCAATATCACTGAGCCCAACCGCACTAATAAAGGTAACGAGAATTACTCATTCCGCTGCGCCGACGCGGGCTTTACCGGATGTTCATGGGAAGCGAAAGGTTCCAGTCCGGACAACGTGCTTCAGCAGGCCGAACAGCATGGCCGCGAGCAGCACAATCTGACCTCAATTGACGACGAAATGCGCGATAAAGTACGCAGCAAGATTCGTCAGGCCGCCTGATACAACTATCGGCGCAATTGCCACTCTAGAGTCTCATGTCCTACAAAACCCTTCTCGTCTAGGCGGGCCTCGTCAGCCCGCCCTTTTTCTTGCTTCGCCACGCCCATCCGCTAGGATTTCAAGCAGCAAAAGCAATGAGAGCGTAAACACGACCGGATTAGCCTTTCGCCTTTAGCGTTAGGGGGTGTAGCTGTTGACAGACTATGGGCGAGCGCGACAAGTGTCAGGGCACGACTTTAGTCGTGCCGTCAAGCTTTCAAATTGATTTTGGGCTTTTTAGCCCCTGAAAAACACAAATCGCCTCGGCTTGTCCTACGGCATATGCGCCTGTGCGTAGTGCTGTGAAGCGAAACGACATAAACCTACGTTACAATCAAATGTTTTGAACAGAACTCCTGTATAAACCCATGCTGCGCTACTTTACTGCCGGAGAATCGCACGGAGAGGGCCTTATGGCTTTCCTCTCCGGCATACCTGCAGGTCTGGACATCGATCAGGCGTTCCTCAACCGTGAACTCTGGCGCCGCCAGCAGGGCTTTGGCCGCGGCGGCCGCATGAAGATTGAGACTGACAAGGCCCATATCCTCTCCGGCGTGCGTCACGGCAAGACCATTGGCTCGCCGATTTCTATCCTGCTGGAGAATAAAGACTGGAAAAACTGGGAAGAATCTCTGCCGGTTGGGTCTGGCGATCCTGAAAAGCACAAGCGGGTCGCCTCGCCGCGTCCCGGCCACGCCGATCTTGCCGGTGCGCTGAAATACAACTTCCCTGAAGCGCGATACATTCTTGAACGCGCTTCCGCTCGCGAATCCGCTGCTCGCGTTGCCATTGGGGCAATCGCCAAACTTTTTCTGCATGAGCTTGGCATGGAAGTATTGAGCCACGTGATCGCCGTGGGCAAGGCCACGCTGGCAAACGCTGAGGTGCCGTGGGAAAAACTTCAGGAGCTGCATGGCAGACAGGAAGTTCTGCTCAACTGTGCAGATCCCGACTCCGAGCAGCGCATGAAAGCTGAAGTTGACCACGCGCTGCGCACCGGCGATTCCATCGGCGGAGTCTTTGAGGTCGTCGCGCACAACGTCCCTCCGGGGCTCGGCACATTTGCCCAGTGGGATGAGCGCCTTGACGGCATGCTGGCGCAAGCCGTGATGTCATTGCAGGCCGTAAAGGCCGTTGAAATCGGCACGGGCGTGCAGTCGGCGCTTTCCTTCGGCTCTACTGTGCATGATGAGATCGGCTATGCCAGGAGCAGCGAAGAAAAATTCACCGGCTTTACCCGTGCATCCAATCACGCGGGCGGAATTGAAGGCGGCATCTCCAACGGACAGGACATTCTGGTGCGCGGCTATCTCAAACCGATTTCCACTTTGCGGCGTCCGCTGGGCTCGGTGGATTTTGCCTCGCGCGAGCCGGTCAAGGCCGCCTATGAGCGCTCCGATGTATGCGTGGTGCCGGCAGCCGGCGTTGCCGCTGAAGCCATGGTGGCGCTCACGCTGGCGCGTTGTGCGCTGGAAAAGTTTGGCGGCGATTCCATCGTTGAAACGCGAAGAAATTTTGCGGGCTATCAACAACAATTGCGGGAGTTCTAGCAGAACGAATGATCTATCCAATCGTAGTCTATGGTGATCCGGTGCTGGAAAGGCCTTCCGAACCGGTCACAGAATTCAATGCAGAGCTGAAAAAGCTGGTCGATGACATGTTTGAATCTATGTATGCGGCCCACGGCGTGGGACTGGCCGCGCCGCAGATCGGCATTGGCAAGCGCATCGCCGTCATTGACACCACGTTTAAAGAAGACCCCAACGCCAAGCTCGTTCTGGTGAATCCGGAAGTGATCACCCGTGAAGGCAAGCAGCAAGGGCAGGAAGGCTGCCTGAGTCTGCCCGACTTTCGCGAGAACGTGGCGCGCGCCAACATCGTAACCGTCCGCGCGCAGGATGTGGAAGGAAACTGGTTTGAAAAAACCGGCGACGACCTGCTCGCCCGCGCCTTTCTGCATGAAATCGATCACCTGAACGGCAGGCTTTTTATCAGCCATGTGAGCGCGCTCAAGCGTGACCTGATCAAACGCAAGATCAAAAAGCTGGTGCGCGCCGGCGAGTGGGCATGAAGCTCGTTTTTTGCGGCACGCCGATGTTTGCTGTTCCGTCCCTGGAGCGCCTGCATGCCGCTGGCTTTGAAATCCAACTCGTGGTCACCCAACCTGACCGACCGCAGGGCCGTGGTATGGCGTTGACCGCGCCACCGGTCAAGCAATCGGCGTTGAAGCTTGGCTTGCCCGTGATCCAGCCGGAAAAAATAAAAAAGAACGAAGAGTTTCAGGCGCAGCTCAAAGCGCTTCGGCCTGATGCAATCATCGTTGTTGGCTATGGCCGCATCATTCCGCCGTGGATGCTGGAGCTCCCTCAGTACGGCAACATCAACGTGCATGCGTCCCTGCTGCCGAAGTATCGCGGAGCGGCGCCGGTGCAATGGGCTATCGCCGCCGGAGAGACGATTTCCGGCGTCACCACCATGCTGCTGAATGAAGGGCTGGATACTGGCGACATCCTGCTGCAGAAAGAAATGGACATTCGCCCGGAAGATACGGCTGTGACATACGCGCCGCGTCTGGCGGAAATGGGCGCTGACATGATTGTGGAAACGGTGCGCGGACTGGAAGACAAGAGCGTTATGCCGGTCCCGCAGGACCACGCCAAAGCAACGCTGGCTCCTATTCTCAAAAAAGAAGATGGGCTCGTGGATTTCACGCGCACCGCCACGGAGATTCACAATCGCCTGCGCGGCTTCCAACCGTGGCCCGGAGCGTACACGCAGTTTCGCGGCAAGGGCTTGAAATTGATCGGTGCCGTGCTGGAAGACACACCATCAAACCTTGCTCCGGGTGAGCTCCGTGTGGGCGATGAAAAGCTTTTCGTCGGCTGTGGCCAACGTAGCGTATTGCAACTCCTGCAGGTCCAGCCTGAAGGAAAGAAAATCATGGCAGCCCGCGAATTCATTAACGGCTACCATCCCGCCGCAGGCGAACGGCTGGTTTCAACCAAGGAAGACTAAACTTGGCCGTCTCTCCCGCCCGCCTGGCCGCATTCAACATATTGTTGCGAGTAGAGCGCGAATCCTCGTATGCGGTAGAGCTGCTGCATTCCGGGCTTCTTAACGAACTCTCTCCGGTAGATCGTAATCTCACCACGGAAATCGTGATGGGTGTGCTGCGCTGGCGCTCC
>DASXJO010000424.1:0-3229 GCA_036497385.1 Candidatus Angelobacter sp.
TAAATCTTTCGTGGAGATTACTCAGGAGCGGGCCAGGGCAATCGGCCAGAGCTTGAAGAAAGCTGTTCCAGCGCCCAAAAGCTAGCCTTGAAGAAATCGTCGCCTTTCAATCCTGAAGCCGCTCGTGCTTCACGCCTTGCCGTCCAGTCTCCTTTTTCGCCAAATCTGCAGGCTTTGCCGATTGGGATGTAACGTTCTTGCGTTGAAGCGCACTATTTCTTAAGGCTACGTTGACTCTCTTCTTGAAAGGCGGTGACCGCGATGTCACACAAGCTCAGGGTGTTGTTGCTCATAGTACTCTCGGCCCCTATCTGCAAGGCCTTCCAGCTTGCCCGATTTGCGCAGATACAAGAGATACACCCCACCGCCGAAAGCAAGACGGCACAGGACCAGGCATTCAACGCCCGCAAACGGCTTCTGTTGGCGGCAGAAACCGCCCAGCAATTGAAGCTTGCGGCCAGCAACAGCAATGTACCTGACGATCAGGCGAAGGCCGCAGCAGCGCAGCAACAGGTGGCGGACGCGCAAAAAGACGCTGAAGTCGCTGACAAGAAGGCAAAGGATGTCCAATCCGCGGCCATCGCCCCGCAAGACTGGAGCAAAATACAGACTGCCCTGCAAACCAAGAGCGGTGATTATGAAAGCAAAATGAAGAGCAATTCAGCGCTGGCAACCACGCTGGTGCTCGCAGGGCTTATCCTGGCAGCGCTATCTGCACTTGCAGGGTTTCTAAAGAAGAGTATTGCGGCCGGGGTCCTCTCCATTGTGGTAACCACAGTCGTAGGAATTCCCAAAGTTTTTCCGATCACCCAGCGCGCCGAGTATTACCGCGCTCTCTTTGGTCAGAGTTCAAGCCTGCTGCTCCAGGCCCAGCTACGCCTGAATCCAACGCTGGCGGACTACAACGAGTTTGCTCATGACATTCAGCTATTGGCCGAGTACGAAATGAATAAGTTTCCAGCGGGCGGCGATGTGGCCCAGAATACGCAGGACCTGATTAAGGACATTGCGGCCTCCTCCGGCACGGTGCACTAATGTTACTCAGCCCCTGAAGAAGTCTTTGATCGCCTGCTTCATTACTTCGCGGCCGGTATCCGCGATGGCTTTGGTGAGCGGAATGTCCTTGGGGCAGACTTCAACGCAGTTCTGAGCAAAGCCGCACTCCTGAATGCCTCCGTCGCCCATCAACGCCTGAAGACGCTCATGCTTTAACGCTTTGCCTGTGGGATGTTGGTTGAACAAGCGCACCTGTGCGATGGTCGCTGCGCCCACAAAGCCAGTGCTCTCGTTGAATTGCGGGCAAGCTTCCATACAGCAACAGCAGGAAATACAGCGTGAAAGCGGGTAAGCCTCTTCCTGCTCAGGAGGATAAATGCGAGGGCCGGAGCCCAAATCATAAGTGCCGTCCACCGGGACCCATGCTTTAACTGCTTTCAGGTTCTCAAAAAGCACGCTGCGGTCGACGGCCAGATCACGTATGACAGGGAACTTGCTGAAAGGCTCCAGGCGGATGGGCTGCTCCAGTTTATCCACGAGCGCGGAACATGCCATGCGCGCTCTACCGTTGATCAGCATGGCGCATGAGCCGCAGACTTCTTCCAGGCAGTTGGAATCATAGGCGATCGGGGTGGTCGTTTTGCCGTCGCGCGTGACCGGATTAGCGGCAATCTCCATCATGGCCGAAATCACGTTCATTCCCGGTTTCCAGGTGAGTTCAAATTCCTCCCAGCGCGGGCTGGATTTGGGATTCTCCTGGCGTTTGATCTTGAGAATGACGGTCTTTGCAACGGACTGGGCCATTACTGTTTTGTCTCCCGTAACGAAATAAGTTTGAACGTGGTCATAAGGGCATTCAGGAAAGTGATTCCCGCAAACGCGCCAAAGACCCAATCATGACGCACAATAGCCTGCCAGACCAGGATGCAGCCGATCACAAAGAACAGAATCGCGGCATTTCTGTAAAACTTCGGCGATGTGCTTTTCTGTTGCTCCATCTGTTCTATATCCCGAGCGAAGCGAGGGAACCCTACTGACTTTTTGCATCTCCGCTCCCCACACTTGCCGACCGAAAATTACTCCACCATTCCCTTAAGACTCTTCAGAGTATAGGGTTCCCTCGCTTGCGCTCGGGATTTAAAAACTATTTCGCCATGTCATATCTTCTCGGCCTGGGCGGTAGCAGCGAGATATCCACGGGCTCAAATTCAAACCGGGGCTCGTCGGCGTCCGGAGCGAAGTAAGCTTTGGTGGTCTTTAAAAAGTTCTTGTCGTCGCGGTCGGGAAAATCCGGCTTGTAATGTGCGCCGCGCGACTCATTCCGCAACGCCGCGCCCTGCGCGATTACGCGCGAAAGTTGCAGCATGTTATAGAGCTGCCGCGTGAAGATAAATGACGTGTTCGCCCATTGGCTCTTATCGCTCAGGTTGATGTTATTGAAGCGTTCCAGGAACTCGACCAACTTGACGTCAGTTTGCTCCAGGTTTTTGTTGTAGCGGATCACGGTGCAGTTGCGCGTCATCAGCTCGCCCAGTTCGCGCCACAGTCGGAACGGATTCTCCGTGCCGTTCGACGTCAGCAGCGAAGCATTTGCTTCTTCCTGGCGTTTGCGCTCAGAGTCATATACCGTGCTGCTCACGCCGTCTGTTGACTTGCTATTGTTCCTGGCGTACAGCACAGCCTGCGGGCCGGCCACAAAGCCGCCATGAATACAGGAGAGAAGCGAATTCGCGCCCAACCGATTGGCGCCGTGATAGCCATATTCACACTCACCGGCGGCAAAGATGCCTTTGATGTTTGTGGCCTGATTGAAGTCCACCCAGAGTCCGCCCATGGTGTAATGCATGCCGGGGAAGATTTTCATCGGGACTTCGCGCGGATCGTCGCCGACAAACTTCTCGTAAATTTCCAGAATGCCTTCAAGCTTTCGATTGAGCGTTTCACGATCGATGTGCGTAAGGTCGAGATAGACCATCGGCTGGCCGTCGATGTCAAGATCGTTTTCATAAACGATTTTGTGGATGGCGCGTGTGGCCACGTCGCGAGGGACCAAATTGCCGTATTTCGGATACCACTCTTCCAGGAAGTAGAAACGCTCGGATTCAGGAATGCTCTTCCAGTCTCGCTTATCGCCCTTCGTCCTGGGTACCCAGACGCGGCCGCCTTCACCACGCGCCGACTCCGACATCAACCGCAGTTTGTCTTCGCCGGGGATCGACGTAGGATGCACCTG
>DASXJO010000425.1:0-3858 GCA_036497385.1 Candidatus Angelobacter sp.
TAATTCTCCCAGAGCTTTCGCGGAACCGATTTCAGCAAAGCAACGTTGGCCTCGCGCAAAGTGCGGAAACTCGCCAGGGACTCTCGCGGATCGCGACGAGCATAATTAAACGTTTTCGCCCATAGATCCTGATCATAGGCCTGGATGGGAATAGCGTTAGTTGCCAGGACTTGACGGAGTCGCCACCCGATGGCGAGTTCTGCATCGGCCAAGTGGGCCACGATTTCAGCAATCGACCATTTGTCCGGCGCCGGGCGGCGGGTCAGCTGTTTTCCCGTCTTGCCTTTCAGCAGTGCGGCAAGTTTTATGGGTGCGGCCTGTTGCGAACGCAAGGGATCTTTACCTTGGCTGTAACTTAACAATCGCTGGGTGTACTCCTGAACAGTTTCCTGCATCGGTCCTCCTCTTGAGCTTGAAAGAAAATGGTACAAGAGAACCACAGACGATAACAGAAGCGTGCCTCCGTGGTGAGGCTTTCCTGATCGGCGCCCATCCGCGGTAAGCACTCCGCTTCCCGATGTCCCGATTCCTTCGCTCAGCATCTAAATACCCTTAGTTCGTTACGGTACCGACGGCCCTTGTGTGCATGCGCTACAATTCCGGTTCCCGTAATCGGAATTTTTCGACGGGGTCAGCAAAGCAGTACCTATGACGTTAAGGGTGTACAGAATGGTTGAGCGGAAAGAAAAACCTCGCCGCATCGCAGCGCCGGACGGTGCGCCTCGTCCCAGCGGAGATATCTCCCAAACTCCTGCATATCGTGTGCTTGTTGTCGAGGATTTCGCGCCCATCCGCCGCGAGATATGTTTCACGCTGGCCAGCGATGCACGCTTGCAGGTGATTGGAGAAGCGGCCGACGGTTTGGAAGCGGTCCAAATGGCGGCGGAGCTCAAGCCGGATTTGATCTTTCTTGATATAGGCCTGCCCAAGATGGATGGGTTCCAGGTCGCGCATCGAATTCTCACCTCTGCCCCGCAAACCAGGATCATCTTCGTAAGTCAGCAGTCTTCCCCCGAGATCATCGAGGAAGCCCTCAAGCTCGGCCGCGCCTTTATCCCAAAAAGACGGATCGTAACTCAGCTCTTAGCTGCGGTGAACGCAGTCATTTCAGAACAGGTCTTTGTTGCAAAGATGTAGGCCGGAGCCCCGAGCGGAGTCGAAGGGGCACGCTTCTTGCCGCACCTACCCCCCCTCCCCGGGGATCCCACCGCATCCCAGCCCATCCCAGATCGGCGTGGACTTCAGCGTTCCGCCCCATTCCTGATCAGTGTCATCCGTGTAAATCAGTGGTGAGGTTTGCCTTTCCCCGGGGTTGGTTTTCTGGCTAAGAGCTAACGGCTAAGAGCTAACGGCTAAAAACCGTTTTTCTTCTACATAGCCCACCCGGGGGGTAAACACTTTGTTGCAAACAAAGGCTCAACCCCAATTCGACCGGACGGTCACCGAACGGTCGAAACCTCTTTTTCACCGTTTTTGAGGTGTTTTGCCGATTTACCAGAGCCAGTTACAAAGGGCCTTTTTAAGGAGCTTAGTTGTCAAAGATCAAGCCCCCCAGGCACACTCCAGCCTTAAGGCGCGAATAGCAGACTATACCGTTTATTCGCCTTCAAGTCAATGGAAAAAGCCGGAGAGGGATGGAAGTCCGCATCATGAAACAAAAAACCGGCACGATAACACTGATAAGGCGGCCGAACGAGATTGCCTGTTAAAAAAGCGCAGCCAGGCGTTTACGCACGACTGGATTTTGCCCTATAATGCGCAATTGAGAGCTGGAATCAATGCCCAAAATAATTCTTTCAGTCTCATATGATCTGAGCTTACTGGCAACACGCAAAATGCTGCTGGAGCAAAAGGGCTATTCCGTTACGAATGCTCTGGGATTCACCCAGTCTATAAAAGAGTGCCGTAGTGGCGGCTTCGATTTATTCATTTTAGGGCACTCAATCCCGCAAACCGATAAACTGGCGTTGATCGATTCTTTCCGTACAAATTGTCCCGCTCCTATCCTCTCCCTTGAACGCCACGGGGAAGATTTTGTGCCGTGTGACTACCACGCATCCCCGGATGAGCCGGAAAAATTCGTTGAAGCGGTAGAAAACATTCTCGCCGGACGGGAAAATAGAAGTGTGCTCAAACTCGTTTAAAGCTTCCTGATCCATCTGCTGGACCAATTAGGATTGCTCTGGCGGCTCGCCCATCTGTCTCTTCGCGCGCCCACGGTGTGTAGTCCAGCCGCCCGGGTCGTTTGCGGACATCCGGCCTTCGTATTCAGCCGCCTGCTTTGCCGTCGAGGGCAGCCAATATTCAAATTGCCAGAAACCCTTCGCCGCTTCAAGGCTTTCGGAATCTAAGTCCCTGATCATGTCAGGATGAATCTCTATTTCACCCTTGGATCTGAAAAATGGACGCACTGCGGTCTTTTTTGCCGCTTCCGCATGGAGTCGCTTGATTTCGGCGTAACGGCGCAAAGCCGTCTGTTTGGACAAAAAAAACTCTAGATGCGTCTCCCAGATGTCGGGATCGGACTTTCCCGTGTAATCAATCTCGTCGTACTTATCAAAGCTATCCATCGGCCCGTCCTCTTCTGGATTCACATTTGTGCAGTTTGAATTGTGCCATGCCTTCCGCCGGATCTGACGTGTGAAAGTCTTTCCGGCAGGCAGAGCACACAAAGGTTCCCTCGGTATCACTTTCGTTTCTTTCAAAAATAAGGGTGCGTCCAGGGGGCAGCGGCAGGGGATTGGTTTGTTTCACTTAAATGGATTATACGCCCCAGCCGGAATTCGGGTTCGCAGTGGATTCAGCTTCGCGTTTTGCGCCCGGTGCTGTTGCTCCGCGTTATCCCGTTTTGGTGCGGCTAGGTTTTCGGGCTGTCCATTCGCCGCTTTAGAAGAATAGCTTCTGTTCAATTCCCTGTCACCAGATCTTCCTCTTGCTCACCTGTGCTGTATTGCACAGACAGCGCAACTCATTTCTGTTCTAATTAAGAGTCTCTCCGGGATAGGAAGTAATAATTAACAGTCTGGCCAACCGTCGAAAAGCTGCCGAATCTGCTGTGGGACTCGTTGCGTCATATTGCAGAGGTTGTGGACTTTTGATTGCCGCAAGTCCCAGGCGCAAAACCCTCGACAGTATGGAAATTCTCCACCGCTGCCCAGTCTATTTCCATTATCAACACTCACCTCAATTACAGAAACGATGCACGCCAACTCCTATGCAACAAGCGCGTCTCCTGGTGTATTTGGAATAACGTGTATTTGGAATAACGGCCCCCATATTCAATGTCTAAAAGGCGCAAGACCGGCAAAGCAATGTGGATCAATCCGCACTCGAACATCAAAGGACGGCCCGTAGAATGGGACCGCCGCGAAACCGACGTAAACAATGCCCGCTACCTTGAGCTGGCCGAGATTGCGCTAAACCCGGCCAAGTCCAACTCCAAAAAGGCGGCTGTAATTCAAGAGTCGCCAACGCAGCAGGTAAAGCCATGAACCATCGCAGAGTAGGAAATGAAATATCGCCCAGGGACGTCGCGGCGCTCACGAAAGATACAAGCCAGCATGGGATGGGAAAAACGGAACTGACTCGGATTGAGCGCGACGATGAAACTGTTCCCCAGCCGCTGGTGAAAATTGTGAATTATAAGACCGGCGACGTTACTCAGGCCTCGCTGGCCCAGCTGAATCAGCAGATGCTCGACTTCAGCAAAGTCATTCTCCTGATTGAAGACCAGTCAGCCTTTTCTGACGCCTGCACCAAAGCCCTCCATGGACTCGGTTATGACGGCGTGCAGCTCATTACTCATCTGTTGCAAGCCGAAAACCATCTGGACGATATCATCTCCCATTTAACTGAGGC
>DASXJO010000426.1:0-4459 GCA_036497385.1 Candidatus Angelobacter sp.
TACCTTGTTCGCGCTGGATGCAAAATCGGGCGCGCTCAAATGGCAGTACAACCCCAATCCTTCCCCTTCCGCCAAGGGAGTCGCTTGCTGCGACTGGGTCAATCGTGGCGGCTCTTATGCATTTGGAAATATCTACTACAACACGCTCGATGGTTTCACCGTCGCGGTGAATGCCACAACCGGAAAGGAAGTTTATAAGACGAAGCTGGGCGACATCACCAAGGGCGAAACCATCACCATGGCGCCGCACGTCGTGAAAGACAAAGTGCTGGTGGGCAACAGCGGGGGCGAGTTTGGAGTTCGAGGCTGGCTGACCGCGGTGGACGCACACAGCGGCAAAATCGCATGGCGCGCTTACAGCACAGGTCCGGACAAAGAGGTGCTTATCGGCCCTCGCTTTAAACCATTCTATGCTTCGGACAAAGGACAAGATTTGGGAGTGAAGACCTGGCCGCCTGATGCATGGAAGATTGGCGGAGGCACGGTCTGGGGATGGATTTCCTACGATCCCGATACGAATTTGATTTTTTACGGTACTGCAAACCCAGGCCCATGGAACGCCGATGAGCGTCCGGGTGACAACAAGTGGACCGCAGGCATTTTTGCCCGTGATGCAGATACCGGGGAGGCAGTCTGGTATTACCAGTACAGCCAGCACGATCTCTTTGATTACGACGGAGTCAATGAAAATCTGCTGCTGGAACTGCCCATCAACGGGCAGCAGCGCAAAGTAATCGTTCATCCGGACCGCAATGGCTATGTCTACGTATTGGATCGTTCTACGGGGCAGCCGCTTTCCGCGAGCCCTTTTGCCTATGTGAACACCAGCAAGGGCGTGGACCTGAAAACCGGATTACTGCAATACAACGATGAAAAGAAGCCCAAGTTTGGATCGGTCACGCGCGAGATATGTCCAACTGCTCCGGGCGCAAAAGATTGGCAGCCCTCCGCGTTCTCGCCCAAAACAGGCCTGCTGTACATGCCTCATAACAATCTTTGTATGGATGAAGAGGATGTTTCGGTCAGCTACATTGCGGGAACGCCATACGTGGGCGCGAACGTAAAAATGTTTGCCGGGCCGGGAGGCCACGGCGGCGAATTCACGGCTTGGGATCCGGTCAATGGCAAAGCCGTTTGGAAGATCAAGGACCGTTTCCCCGTGTGGAGCGGCGCGCTGGCCACGGCCGGCGATGTAGTTTTCTTTGGGACCATGGATGGGTACTTCAAGGCCGTGAATGCCAAAACAGGCGAAGAGCTATGGCAGTTCAAAGCAGGCTCGGGAATTATCGGCCAGCCGGTTACGTATAGAGGCCCTGATGGGAAGCAATATGTAGCAATCCTCTCCGGTGTTGGTGGCTGGGCAGGCGCAATCGTTTCCGGAGGACTGGATTCACGCGATCCCACCGCTGCACTCGGATTTGTGGGCGCGATGAAGGAGCTTCCAAAATACACCAGCAAAGGAGGCCAGCTTTATGTTTTTGCGCTTCCTTAAAGTGTGTTGCTTAATTGTTGCGGCCTCATCGCTTGCCGCAGCCTCGCCGGCGCTGAAGGTGTGCGCTGATCCAGACAATCTGCCTTTCTCAAACCGGCAAGCGCAGGGCTTTGATAACAGGATCGCTGAATTGCTTGCCCGGGACCTGGGCCGCAAAGTTGAATTTGTCTGGCAGCGCGCGGGTCGCGGATTTGTTCGTGAAAATCTGAACAAAGGCATTTGCGACGTGCTGGTAGGCGTGCCGATGCAGTTTCGTCCGGTGCTTACGACGAGCCCTTATTACAGTTCCAGCTACGTTTTCGTCACACGCAAGGACCGCCATCTCAACCTGAATTCATTCGACGATACACGCCTGCGAAAAATGAAAATTGGGGTTCAGGTGCTTGACGACGATTACGCGCCGCCGGCGCGGGCTCTTTCCCGCCGACAGCTTACCCTGAATATCGTGGGATTCGATGTTGCCGGCGACGAGAGCCCGGAAATTATCCGTGCTGTGGCTCGGGACAAAATCGATGTCGCTGTGGTCTGGGGGCCCCTTGCCGGCTATTATGCGGCCCGGCAGCGAGTTGCTCTTGATCTGCGCCCTGTTGAACCAGAACTCGATCCTCCGGCGCTTCCGTTCCGTTTTGCAATGGCCGTCGGCGTGCGTAAATCAGACCGTCAACTTAAAGAGGAATTGGATCGTGTCCTGCTAAAGCGGCATGCAGAAATCGATCGCATCCTTCGCGCCTACTCTGTACCAGAATTCCAGAGTGCGACGGCCCAGGCGAGGTTGAAATGAGCCACCTGCGTCACATTCTGATATTGGCCGCGTTGCTGCTGGCCGGATGTGCGCGAGAGCAGCGCAACTTCCGCGAGGCCACGCCTTCCAATGAAACGGGTGAAGGCGTGCAGATGAGCGACATTGCTCCGGGACACTCTGCCGAGCGAAAGCCGAATGCGAATCCCTATGAGGACAGCGCTTATTCCGTGAGCCAGGGGAAGCAGCTTTATGAAATGTACAACTGCGTCGGCTGCCATGCGCATGGTGGTGGCGGGATAGGACCGCCTTTGCTGGATGCCAAGTGGATTTATGGCAGCGAGCCACAGAACGTGTATGAAACTATCGTCGAAGGGCGGCCGAATGGCATGCCATCTTTCCGCGGCAAAATTCCGGAGTCGCAGATTTGGGAGATTGTGGCGTACGTACGGGCAATGAGCGGGCAGTTGCCCAAAGATGTTTCTCCCGGACGCGAGGATCACATGTACAGCAAGCGGCCGGAAGCTTCTACGCCGAAAGAGCATCCTCCGCAAACCAACGTGCCACCAGGGCAAACACAAAAATGAAGCGTCGATCTTCATTCTGGCTGGTTGCGCTTTGCTGCGGGCTGGCGTGTCTGGTTGCCTGCCACGGAAACCAGAGTGCGCTCGATTCCAAAGGCCTGCAGGCAGCGCGCATTGAGCGGCTGTGGTGGCTGATGTTCTCGATTGTGCTAGCGGTTTACCTGGTGGTGCTGGGATGGTTTGGGACTGCGGTCTTCCGCTCGCGCACCAGGCAATCAGAAAAGGAAATTCCTCCGCAGGTAAATATAGAAGCTGATCGCCGCATGAATGTGGTTGTGGGATCTGCAATCGGCCTCACGGTTGTGCTGCTGTTTGTAATGCTCACAGCCAGCGTCCGAACCGGGCATGCCATCGCGAACCTCACCTCAAAAAATCCCGTCACTATTGACGTTATTGGCCACCAGTGGTGGTGGGAAGTTCGATATGAAGCCACACAAGCCGATCAAACAGTAATCACGGCGAATGAGATTCATGTTCCCGTGGGACAGCCGGTGGTGATCAAGACATCTTCTGTAGACGTGATTCACAGCTTCTGGGCCCCGAATCTCCATGGCAAGCGCGATCTGATTCCTGGGTACCAGAACGCGGTGTGGATTGAGGCGAACCAACCTGGCACATATCGCGGGCAGTGCGCTGAATTCTGCGGTCATCAGCATGCGCACATGGCCTTCTTTGTAGTTGCAGAACCGTTGGAGAAGTTCAACGCGTGGCTGGCACAGCAGGTGAGCACCCCACCACCGCCATCCGACCCGGCGGCCAAACAAGGAGAGCAAGTGTTCCTTTCCCATCCCTGCGTTATGTGCCATACCGTTCGAGGGAGTGGAGCGGGCGGGAAACTTGGGCCTGATCTTACGCACATTGCGAGCCGCCAGACAATTGCATCGGGGACCTTGCCGAACAATCGCGGCAACCTTGCGGGATGGATTTCGGATTCGCAGTCGATCAAGCCGGGCAACAAGATGCCCCCCAATCCCCTGAAACCTGATGAGCTGAATGCCTTGCTTAATTATCTGGAAACACTGAAATGAGGAGAACTCAGTGACGCCCTCAGAGCAATCAGCGGCCGCCAGTGCCCCGGATACCACCCGGCTGGCGAATCTGGAGCGCATCTGGAAAGACCCTCCCGGCTTCTGGGGCTGGTTCACCCATGTGAACCATCGCTCGATTGGTAAGCGGTACATGGTAACGGCATTTGCATTTTTTCTTGCGGGCGGTGTGCTGGCCGCGCTGATGCGCATGCAGTTGTCTCGACCAGAAAACCATTTTCTTGGGCCGGATCTTTATAACCAGATATTTACCACGCATGGCAGCACCATGATGTTTCTGTTTGCCGTTCCCATGATGTTTGAAGCGCTCGCGGTTTATCTGGTGCCGCTTATGGTGGGGAATCGGAACATCTGTTTTCCCCGGCTGAACGCCTATAGCTATTACGTCTATCTTGCCGGAGGCTTACTCCTTTACGCCGGTTTGTTCATCAATACAGGGCCGGATGCAGGCTGGTTCGCCTATGTTCCACTTTCCGGCCCGGACTTCACCCCGGGAAAACGCTCGGATATCTGGGCGCAGATGATTACGTTTACGGAACTTTCGGCCCTGGCGGTCGCCGTGGAAGTGATCATCACAACTTTTAAAATGCGCGCGCCT
>DASXJO010000427.1:0-2823 GCA_036497385.1 Candidatus Angelobacter sp.
GCCAGCGCCAGAGCGCCCGCCGCGGCTACCGCCAACCAGATCAGGACCTTGCCGATTTTCATCCGCATTCTCCGCCGCTATTCTGCCTAAGACCAAAGCAATTGCGCAATATCCGCGAGAGATTGCGGGTGTTATTCTGAACCAGCCTTCGAAAGGACTGACGTGGAAGGCGTCGCCGATCCAATGGAATTTATTTTAAAGCTGATGCGAATGGGACATACGATCCTGGGCATCACTGCGCCGCCTCCGGAGCACGAGCGCGCCTATTTGCTGGGATGGATACTCTCATTGATATTCATCGTTGCATTCAGCATCGGTCTGGTGTTCTTTCTTGTTCCCAGAGTCATGCGCTAGAGCTCCAATGTTTGCGGAGTTGGCGACCGCTTCCTCCAGGGCGATCACATAAGCTGATCAAACCAGAACACCTCTTCTCTCAAAATCGCATCTAACTTGCCGAAGGGAGAAGCCCATGAATGTTGTCGTCACTGCGCTTGGTCTTGTATTGATTCTTGGCAATGGACTTGTGCAGCTACAGCAAGGAGCGAGCCAGACAACTCAGGTTGCTTCCCAGCAGGCCTCTCCTCAGACACCAAGCGTCCAGCAGATTCCTGCGAGTCCCATCGGTGCACCCAGCAACGGCGTGCAGATCACGCATGGGCCTGTGGTTGAAAACGTTACGGACACCACCGTTGAAATCGCATGGTCCACCAACGTGAATTCAGGAACAGCGCTGCACTACGGGACCGATCCCAGCCATCTGGACCAAACCGCCGGCATGCCATGGGGCGGGTTCACGCACAGGGTCTTCATCAAGAACCTGAAGCCGAATACCACGTACTATTTCAAGGCTGAATCAGGACAGGGTCAGGGCACAGGGACGCTGGCTCAGGCTGCGCAGGCGTCCTTCCAGACCAAGGCCGCGGGCGCAACCAGCCAGATTCGATAGCTTCATTCCGAGTTAGCGACGTCCCACAGCCGCTCCCGCTTCCATGCGCGCCTTTAGCCGGCCGGTTAACATTAAGCCCAGCATTTTGAAGTCGCTGATTAAGGACCAGAACGGATGGCCGAATGTCGCCGGTTTGTTGCCTTCAATCAGGAAATGACCGATCCAGGCAAAAGCATAGGACACCACCGGCCACAGCAGCGCATACCAGGGATGGCCAACCGCAAAAGCCATAATCAGCGTCGCCAGTCCCAACAAAGTGCCTACAGCATGCATGGCTCGGTTGCGCGCATCACTGTGTTCATGCAGGTAGAAGGTGAAGAACTCTTCATAGCTGGAAAATTCCTGTGGCGGCATCTATTTGTCCTCATCTTCGGACGGTGTCGCGGTGGCGGGCAAGAGCTTGATGGGTGATTCCTGGCCGTCTACTAAGACTTGTAATTTATCGTATGCCCAGACGCCGTCGGACTTCTTCGCAATCACATACACAGTACCACGACGCAAGCTGCCCTTAAGAGGAATGGCCAAGTTGGCATCACCGGAGCTTCCCGATAGATTTATGTTGCCGGAAATATACCAGGCGGACACAATCGGCGTCCCCAATTCACGCACAACAGCAGGATTGCTGCTGGCTACCGCCACCGCGTGTTGATAGGGCTCGCTGGATTTCAGCAGCCCGAACACAAAAGTGATCAACGCACCAACCGCGACTGCAATCAGCAGTACCAAACCCAGAACCAACGTGGGGACAAACCACTTCCAATTACGCGAAAACCACCTCTCTGGCAAAGTTAACGCGGGCGGTGGAGACGCTGGAATGTAGCCGTAACTCATGAAGGCGAATTTTACTATGAGTGTCTGGAAACTGCGGTTAAGCTGCCTTTTTGGCAGGCCGGATTTGCTCCATGGTGCACTGTTCCGGCTTCTTTTCCGGACGCCAGCGCAGAAACTTTGTTCCATGGCGGAAGCGTCCACCGGAAAAGTGATCGTACTGAAACTCGCCCACCAGTTTGGGCTTCAGCGGAAACCACTCTGTATCGCGGGCGTCGCGCGTCCAGCGGCTGGGACCGCCCGGAGCCTTGCCGGAAAATCCTTCTCCGCCCATGAGCGGCTTCAGGATGGACTTCAGCTTTTTGCGGTCTTCCCGGGTAAAGCTGGAGCTGAAGCCGATGTGGTCAAGCTGACCATTCTTGTTGTAGAGACCAAGCAGCAGCGAGCCCACTTCTTCTGTTGGTCGCTTCTCAGTATCTGCCGGCTTCGAGCTTGCGGATCTTGAGCTTGCGGATTGGGAATTCGCGGCTTTGGCTTCTGAATTTTTTCCACGCGCCCAGCGAAACCCGCCGACTACGCAGTCCGCGGTGCGAATGCGCTTGATCTTGACCATGCCGGTCCGCTCGCCGGACATGTATTCGCAATCCAGCCGCTTTGCGACAACGCCGTCCCATCCGCTTGCAGCGCCTTCGCGCATCCACTTTTCCGCTGTGGCGAAATCAGCGCTGGCAGGGGAGAGCATGATGCGATCTTCGGCGGTCTTCAAAGATGTTTGTAATATCGGCTTTTTGCTGCGCTTGCCACCAAGTTCGGCTTCGGAGCCTTTGTTGATGTTGGCCGCCGCAAATTCCTGCAATGCCATGCGTCGCGCAGAGAGTGGCTTTGTGGCAAGCGAGCGGCCTTGGCCATCGACCACAAGATCAAAGACCATATAAGTGGAGGGCGTTTCCTGCGAAAGCCGTTGGATGCGGCTGGCGGCGGGATGAATGCGCTGCAACAACGCGTCAAAGTCCAGACCTGCGCCGCTACGGATCACGATCTCACCATCCAGCACAAACTTGCGCGCGGGCAGCGCGAGCAGGGCGGCAACGATTTCAGGAAAATAGCGC
>DASXJO010000428.1:0-5398 GCA_036497385.1 Candidatus Angelobacter sp.
CTCAGCTATAAGCTGGCCACCAACGCTCAACTGACGCCGATGCGACGCAACTCGCAAGCTCCGTCGAACCCACAGCGGTAACTGATTCAGCAAGTTCACGCCGAACCCGGTGCGCAATGCGCCGGGTTTTGTTTTGCGCCATCTAGCCTTCTCCGCTCCGATATTGAAACCTCCGCAAGCACACACCATCAACATTTGCAGCACCTTTCACCAAACAATTACAGTAGCCATCAGGAGAATCCCAACCACTTCCATGTGCGGGCGTTACAGATTAACAGCGAAAGAGCGCTGGTTAAGCGCCTATTTCAACCTTGATCCAGAGGACGTTGCCTGGGCCGCCCGATGGAATGTTGCGCCAACGCAAGAGATCGCCACTATCCGGCAAGATCGTAAGCAGCCCAAACGCATCTTCACGCTCATGCGCTGGGGATTGGTCCCGTACTGGGCCAAAGACATCTCTATCGGCAACAAAGCGATCAATGCCGTGTCTGAAACTGCGGCGGAAAAGCCCGTCTTTCGAGAAGCCATCCGCCGCCGGCGCTGCCTCATTCCCGCCGACGGCTTCTATGAATGGAAACGCATCGGGCCAAAACTAAAGCAGACTTACAACATCGGCTTGCCTGACGATCAGTTGTTCGCCTTCGCCGGCCTGTGGGATCGCTGGAATAATCCTGAGGGAAATCCGGTTGAGACGTGCACCATCCTCACCACCCAGGCCAATGCTTTGGTCGCAGACATTCACAACAGAATGCCCGTGATCCTCAGCCCAGAAGATTACGACCGTTGGCTTGATCCCGGTGTAAGCGACCCCGCGCAGGTTGCCGATCTCCTCAAGCCGTATGATCCGCGCCTCATGCGTAAGTATCCTGTCAGCGACTTTGTAAACCGTCCCGATAACGAAGGCCCTGAATGCGCTCAGGAAGTTGCGGCAGAGGCAGCGGAGCAGCAGAAGTTGTGGTGAGGCAGCCCGCGCTAAATTTCGATCACGGGCGATCACCAGATTCTCCGCCTTTGGCTGCACTCAGCGTCTCCGTGGTTGGGTTTTTGCTTTTACGATCACCGGATCACCCGATTTCCCGATATTCGTCCTTTGGCTGTTCTCCGTGTCTCCGCGCCTCCGTGGTAGGTTTGCCTTTTGGGGTTTTCTGGCTAAGAGCTAACGGCTAAGAGCTAAAAGCCGTTTTTCTTCTACATAGCCCACCCGGGGGTAGACGTTTTGTTGCAAACAAAAGAGAAAACGGATTCGACCGGACGGTCACCGGACGGTCGAAGCCCCTTTTTCGCGTTTTTCAGGGCTCCAATCGCCATCAATTTCCGCCTTGCTTCCCCCATCACTGTCCCATCGGCAGAGGGTCGCAAGCTGAAGAAGCCGCGCGGCGCAACAATCGCCGCGCTTCAAACTGTCATCGTGAGCGAGCGGCGCAGCCGGGAGCCGAACGATCTAAAATTAGGTCCGAACAGGCTGAAGGCTGAGTGCTGAATGCTGACTGCTAATTTGTCAAAGATCGTCCACAACACTACTTTATCGCTCTGGAGCGAATCTCTCACTCTACCATTTCTTCGCCTTAGTGTCAAGCAAAAACCGCCTCTTCTCTTTGATGACCGAGAAAGGTTCGGGTCGGAACTATAACAAACGCAAAATGCAGGTTAAGAGCCATTATCGGCGCTTAACCTGCAAGTTGCGGAGCTCTTCGGTTCTAGTCTCGCGGTGCTACTTCTTTACGGCTTTCTTTCTTGCCGTATGTCTCACAGGCTTTTTATTTGTATTGTTGGTATCCAGCAGCGTCAGCGAATCTGCTGCGTTGAATGGGTACTGCCGGACCGACTCCTGAGAAGATTGGCCAGCATTACTCAGCGTGATGTCCACCCGACGATTGCTGGCCAGGATGATCGCATTCATGTTATTGAGCACCCTCTGCCGGTCTTCCGCGCTCAACTCCGGGTTCCGTTCAACTGCGTTTTTCACCTGATCGTCGGTCAGGTTTTGTTGCTCGCCCACCGCCTTAGTCTGGATGTTACCGGCAGGAACGCCCTGCTCGACAAGGTAACGTTTGGTGCGGTCAACGCGCCTTTCCGAGAGTGCTTGGTTGGCTTCCGCTGAGCCGCGCGGATCGGCATGGCCTTCAAGAGTCAATTGGGCATCCGGCTTGGTTTGGAGATAGGTCTTGAAATCGCTTGCGAGCGTAGTAAGAGTTTTTTCCTGGCTGGGAAGAAGACCAGCGTCGGGATTTTCTATGGAAGGTTTGGCCGTCGCAAAATAGACGCTGTGCAGAGCAAGCCTTTTTTCAATCGCGACGATTTCCGGCGAAGGAGGAGGCGGCGCTGCAGCCTGCACTTGCACGGTAGTAGTGGAAGAAGCAGTGAGCGGTGGATTGCGATCATCGCTTGCGTTGCATGTAACGGTAATTGCGCCCGCCTGTGCGCCTCTGCTGTCCAGGGTGGCGGAAGAGGTATTGCCGGTGATGTTCCCGGCGCTGGCAGTGTAGCTGTAAGTAAGCGCACGGCCATCTGGACTGCTGGCCGTTGAAGTGATTGTGGCAGTACCCCCGGCCGGCACGCTTCCATGATCTGGAGAACAGGAAATTACGGGCGGGTTAGGCGTTTTTACAGTGAACGTCGCATTACATGAAGCAACGCCGTTTTTGCTGCCATCGCTCAAATTGGCAGTAACTGCGTATTTGCCGGGCTGCAAACCGTTGGTGTCAATTTGCGCCGAAGCATTGCTTCCAGTAACTTTCACGTCGTGGCCGCTCCAGTTGTATTTCACGCTACGCCTGGGATTGAAATCAGATCCACTTGCGGTCGCCGTCACTGGCTCGCCGGCAAAGACTTCGCTGGGCTGGGTGGTGCAATCTGCGCGGGGTGAAGTAGCTGGCCGGTCATCGCCGCCGAACTTGAACACGATACCAGCCTGCAAGCGTACGCCGCTCAGATCCGTGGTAGGGGTAGTGGCCTTGGGACCATAGCGGTAGCTGGATTGAACGTAATCGGCCCTGAAGAGGCGCAAAGCAATACGTCTTGATACATTCAGATCCAGACCACCGCCCCCCATGAACCCTAATTTATCGATATCGTGGAAGGCGTCGGGCATAAGCCGATGGTCACCCACGAGCGCTTCCAGAAAGGGGGAGAAATGACGGCTGCGGAACGTAATTTTAGGACCAAAGGAGAGATTAGAAAAAGCGGCATCGTCAATTTTTCGTGCCAAGGTAGATTCGCCGCTGCCCCAATGAGTGCTGGTGTCGAGCGTTAAACCAAACCAGCGGTTGAAGTTGTAAGTAGCACTCAGGCCAACTCCGCGCGGATTTGATTCCAGGCGGCTCGTCAACGGGACCAATCCCAGCGGGAGAGTACCGTGGATATCCGCGCCGGGATAGAGGAAAGAATATCCGCCATAAAGCTCCCACTTCGGAGCAGGCCCGTCCTGAGCTGCGGTCAGTGTGCCAAACGCACACAGAAAAACAAT
This sequence comes from Candidatus Angelobacter sp., assembly GCA_036497385.1. Taxonomy (GTDB): domain Bacteria; phylum Acidobacteriota; class Terriglobia; order Terriglobales; family Acidobacteriaceae; genus Angelobacter. The sequence goes on from DASXJO010000428.1 coordinate 3,467, forward strand.
CGTTGCCGGCAGCATTGCTATAACTCGACCAAGATGGCCCTTTGAATGAAATGACATGCGAGTATTCCTCCGGACTGCAATAACCTGAAGTTGTGCTTTTCCACGCTGGACTAGGCAGCCGGCCAGCTTGAGGCTGGCCGACTGCTAAATACTTATGGGCAAGGAGGTACATTGACGGGATTGCTATCCAAGGTGACTGCGCCGGTTCGCGCCAATGCTCTGCCGTTCAGCACCGCACCGGTGGTACCCGTGATGGATGCCAGAGCCATGATGGTGCCCTGGAATACGGTGTTGGTGCCGAGCGTGGCGGAACTGCCCACCTGCCAGAACACGTTATGGGAGTTAGCACTGTTGATTAGGATGATGTGGCTGTTACCGGCTGCCGTAGTTAAAGTGGACTGTATCTGGAAGATCCACACAGCGTTCGGATTGCCTCCACCATCGAGCGTGAGGTTACCCGTGATCCCCAGCGAAGGCTGAGCGGTTGTGGTTCTATAGACGCCGGCGGGAAGAGTTTGCCCACCGATGTCCGCCGGAAGCACCGCGCCGCCTGCTGCACCTGCTGCGTTGTTGTAAGCCGTTGTCAAATCGCCTTGCGCGGTCTGGGCAACTGCATCACCCGCGTGTTTGGTGCCCGTGAGTGTCCCCGGAGGGAAGCCAACAATCGAAGCTGCCGGCCATATTCCGATATCTCCCGTAACAGCGGTGGGGCCGACATTGGTAACGGATGGCGTAGCGGCCAGAATTCCGAAACTGCACGCTGTTCCCAGCGATAGGACCGTGGGCGGTGGCGGACATGCCGCTCCAGTGGTAAAGCTCCATACAAAGTTGGCTGCCAGCCGATTGCCGAACGTATCAGCCACCCCGGTGGTGATGGTGGCTGTATAAGCCGTGTTCACAGCGAGAGGGCTCGAGGGCGTAAATGTTGCAATATTGGTGGCGGCAGCATAGCTAACGGTTCCAGCTACGTTTGCGCCGCCTGGCGCCGTCACGGTAAATGTTGATGTTGTGATGGTTGCAGGGTTCATCGCCTTGCTGAATGTGGCGCTGATAATGGCGGTGGTGGAGCAAAGGCCAGTATTGCCGTTCGCTGGAGTTACCAGGATTACTGTAGGCGGAGTGGTGGGGGGTGTAGCGATCGCATTCTTGTCTGGATCGCCGCATCCGCTGGTGATACCAACTAGTAGAAGTGCCGTGAACCAGATCTTGTGAGTGCTATATCTCCGCATTCAAACCTCTTCTTTTTGGCAACTGCACAATCATGCTTGCGCCAGGCTACGACCTTAACAGTTTTGGTAAAGTTATGTTGTTCACTATTGCACAGTGCAAGCTAATATTTACAAATTAGTAAACATGTTTGTTAGCTCACACAGCGCGTATTTCAATTCTTCTATTCCTCTGGGCAGCTGACAAAGTCCTAACCTGGATGTAGCGGACTCAAGATAAATATTTAGTAAACAACGTTGCCGGGCCTAAAATGGCGCAGATAGTCTGCTCCGTCTGGCCAAAGGGCGTACATTCGCAGCTCAGATAATTTAATTCATCGACTCTGTTCCATATTGCACATGGTTCTGCTTTGTCGCGTGCTACAGTAGGTGCGTCTGAATGTGTCGAGGGATTTACGATCTTAAATTCGTAATCTCTTTCTTGAGTTCACCGCCGGGCTAAGCCAAATCGAAACGATCCCATCCAGCCAATTGGCATTCTTCAGCCCGCGTGTGCGTCAGCCAGTAATTTTATGGCGCATGAATCGGCGACATCTGCCATACCAGGAGATTACTGAATGAAAAAACTGCTTATACCCATTTCCATCGTGCTAGGCTCGCTGTTCACGCTGGCACAGACTGATTCCAGACAAAACGTCCCTCTTCACCGCATTACCGTTGTTACGCGGACCACAAGCGCAGTCAATTACAGGCACAAAGGCAAGAG
>DASXJO010000429.1:0-5820 GCA_036497385.1 Candidatus Angelobacter sp.
ATACTCCGCACTTGCCGTTTTAACCGCAGACTTGGAAGGCGGCAGCCGCCGATGGTCTGAGTTTCCGCGGCCTAAGAAATCGCACCAGAAAATATGGATATCTTGCGCGCAGAAATCGAACGGCTCTATGCCAAGGGCGCACTGCCTCCGGAAGTGGCAGTGCATGCGCGGCATGCGTTCAGGGACTTCCACCAAGCGCTTACGCGGGGCGAAGTCCGGGCCGCTGAGAAGCAAGACGGCCAATGGCGCGTCAACGCCTGGGTAAAGCAGGGTATTCTGCTGGGCTTCCGAGTGGGCGAACTGGAGGAATCGGGCAGCGGTGCCTTGAGCTTTGTGGATAAAGATACATTTCCAGCACGGCGTTTCAGCGTTGCCGAGCGTATCCGCGTGGTGCCCGGTGGATCGTCCATCCGCAGCGGCGCTTATATTGCTCCGGGCGTGATTTGCATGCCGCCGATGTACGTTAACGTGGGCGCATACGTGGACGAAGGCACACTGATTGATTCCCATGCGCTGGTGGGCTCTTGCGCGCAAATAGGTAAGCGGGTACACCTGAGCGCAGCGGCACAGATTGGCGGCGTGCTTGAGCCCGTGGGCGCTTCGCCGGTAATCATTGAAGATGATGTGCTGGTCGGCGGAAATTGCGGCGTGTATGAAGGGACACAGGTGCGCAGCGGCGCGGTGCTGGGCGCTGGCGTGATTCTTACGCGCGCCACACCGGTTTACGATATTGTGCGTGAACAGGTCTATCGCTCGTCGGCGGACGCGCCTCTGATAATTCCAGAAAACGCTGTGGTCGTGCCGGGATCGCGCGCCATCAGCAAAGGAAAAGCTGCCGAGTGGGGACTTTCGCTCTATACTCCGGTGATCGTGAAATACCGTGACGACAAGACCCAGGGATCGATTGAACTGGAGGACCTGCTGCGGTGAAGACGAGTTCCCCAAATCAAGGACGATTCCTGATCGCCTTCTTGGCGCTGGCTGGAATCGCGGCCGTGCTGTGGGCGATCTCGCACTACAGCGGCGTGGTTATCAGTCCCTACTTAATGGCTGGAGTTCGCTGGGCAGCGATTGTGGCTCTGTGTGGTTACTCATTCTTTCGCCGCTCGCTTACGCCATGGATATTTGCCGGCATGTTGGTTGGCGCGGAGATCGGTTATGACCTGGCCTTTGCCGGCGATGCAACGCGAATAAAAGTTGCTACCGACCTGCAAGTCCTAAGCTCCATTTTTCTGCGACTCATCAAGACTATTATTGCTCCCCTGATTTTCAGCACCTTGGTTGTGGGCATTGCCGGACATTCCAACCTGAAGCAGGTTGGGCGTATGGGGATCAAAGCGCTTGTGTATTTTGAGATCATTACCACACTGGCGCTGTTTATCGGGCTGGGAGCGATCCATCTCTCGCAGGCCGGCGTGGGACTCACGCCGCCGCCCAATGCTGCCACTGCCACGGTTTCCGGCGCGCCGCCACAAAAATGGACTGACGTTCTCCTGCACATCTTTCCAGAAAATCTTGCCAAGTCTGTGGCTGAAGGCCAGGTGCTGCAAGTAGTGGTATTCAGCATTATTTTTGGCATTGCGCTGGCCTTGATCGGCGAAGACAAACGCCGGCCAATGCTGGCCTTTTGCGAAAGCCTTTCTGAGACGATGTTCAAGTTCACTAACATCGTCATGCTGTTTGCACCCATCGGCGTCGCAGGGGCCATGGCGTACACGGTAGGCACAATGGGTTTTGGCGTGATGGCTAATCTCGCGAAGCTTTTAGCGACACTCTATGCCGCACTGATCGTATTTATTTTGTGTGTACTGCTGCCGGTGGCGTTAATTGCCCGTCTGCCGATTAAACGCCTTATCAAAGCTGTGACCGAGCCGGTTACGATTGCCTTTGCTACAGCGAGTTCGGAATCGGCTCTGCCGCGGGCCATGGAATGCATGGAAGCCTTTGGCGTGCCACGGCAGGTGGTCGCGTTCGTGCTGCCAACAGGCTACAGCTTCAACCTTGACGGAAGCACTCTTTATCTCTCGCTGGCGTCCATCTTTGTTGCCCAGGCTGCGGGGATTCATTTATCCCTTGGCCAGCAACTGGTCATGGTCTTTACTCTTATGCTTACCAGTAAAGGCGTAGCCGGTGTGCCGCGCGCCGTGCTGGTAATCCTGCTGGGCACGCTCGATTCTTTCCACTTGCCGGCATGGCCCGTGCTGTTGATTCTGGGCATTGACCAGTTCATGGACATGGCCCGGACCGCCACGAACGTTTTGGGTAACTGCCTGGCCAGCGCCGTAGTGGCCCGCTGGGAAGGTGAGTTGGGCGCAGAAACTCCATCGCCCGCAGTGATGGATGCTGTGGCACAATGATTCGACCCCGAAAGCTCAGACAAGAATTTTCCAGCCATCAAGAAGCCAAGACTCCTTTGCTTCCCTTCAAACACTTCGGTCTCGGCACGCGCCCCGGAGATTGTTTCCGAAAACCTAAAGCAGCGATTCTTGATGCAAGGTCGTTTTCAATCAACTGTTTGCCGATGAATAACCTGGGACGCACCACGCCTGCTTTCTATTCCCCAGCTTCCAACCTAAGTACTAAAGTCATACGGGCTTCTTCTCCCTGTCGCGCAAAATGAGGCATCTCACGATAAAGTTACGTGCAATGAGGTAGAACGACCTATGAGTACCCTCCCAGAAGATCTGTCCACGGAAATCAGGCATTTCTCTGCTGAATTGAAGCGGCTGGAGCAGCGGCTCAAATCAGAACCGCCGCCTGATCCCGTGGCTTTAAACGAGTTTCGCCACGGCGTGGACAATGTGCGCTTGACGGCCTGGAGCGTCAGCGAAATCATCAACGCGGAACGCATCAAAAAGAACCCTGATACGGTGCTGGCCTTCCTTTCCGCCGAGCGGCTCCGGCGGTTTGAGCAGCTGGTAAAAAGCCTTTGCGGGGACATTGAACGCGGGATAATCACTGTGCGCACGGATGGAATGCACGCCTTGTGCGAGTCCGTGAACGATCTCCAGCAGCGATTGGTCTCGGCCATCAACCGAAGGACACAAAAGTCGCAAGACCCAGGCCGCAGCCGGTCCAATTGATTCCGGCCTATCTTCCAAATTAAACCTTCCATTCCAAATTTCGGGCCAGCCTACGCGCCCTTCTTTAATTCGTGGCTGCGTGCCGGTTGATACAGTCCCGGTACGCTCCGGGCCGAAATTGCCAACCGGTTCCATGCATTAATGGCGGAGATGGCCAGGGTGAGGTCAGCCAGTTCTTTTTCATTGAAATGTTTTCGCGTCTCCTGGTAGACATTGTCCGGCGCGTGGGTTTCCTTGATGTTGGTAACGGATTCCGCCCAGGCCAGGGCCGCGCGTTCGCGGTCAGTGTAGTAGGGCGATTCTTGCCACGCGTCCAACCCGTAAAGCCGCTGCTCCGTCTCGCCCAAACAGCGCAGGTCTTTCCAGTGCATATCGATGCAGTACGCGCATCCATTGATTTGTGATACCCGCAGCTTGATCAGGTCAACCAGCTTTTGTTCAAGTCCGCATTGATGAAGGTATTTCTCAAGACCTAGCATTGCTTCGTAGACTCCGCGACCAACTTTCAGATAATCGATTCTCGCTTCCATGAATATCCTCCTTATTCAATTTTTGGATGACCGGGGAATGAATTCGATGCAGAGTATAGGGAAGACAGGAAAGATGCACGCTCGCAACGCCGTTATGGTATTAAGTAAATAGTTATTACCTTTTGATACAACAGAGCAGCAGGAGCTTACATCTTTCAGAGCAGCACACTTCCCGGATCCCCTGTACGGAATACATGGTCGTGCTCTGAGGATTTATATGCTGAAAGCGCTCCGATCGCTCCCTATCGTCTGTCTGTTACTTAGCTCCTTTGTTTTCGCCAACCAGCCGTCAGTACCTTCGCCAGACGGGTTGTTAACTTTTGAAACCAACCACGGCCAGACCGCGCCACAGGTCCGATATCTGGCGCGAAGCCGTGAAGGCGTTCTGTTCTTCACTCCTGATGGAGTCACTGTCGCCGTACCTCACCAGGGCAGCTTCCGCCTGTTATTTGAAAACGGGCCGTCCAGCAATCACACAATTAATCCTGAGCAGCAGCTCGCTGCTCGCACCAACTATCTGAATCGCCAGCCCGCCATCGTGGGGGTAGAGAATTATGCCGCCCTGCGTTATGCGTCTGTGTATCCGGGAATCGATGTGCGCTTCTATGGCCAGGGACGCCACCTGGAACACGACTTCCTGTTAGCTCCTGAATCTGATGTGAGCAGGATTATTTTGCGTACTGAAGGCATCGATGCGATTCATATCCAGCCATCAGGCGATGCGGAGATGGCGCTCGGCAAGACGCAACTGACTGAGTCCGCGCCGCGCGCCTGGCAAACCGTCCACGGTAAACGTGTTGCCGTGCAAGCCGCCTGGAAGCTTATCGGCGCTGATCGTCTTGGCATTTCTCTGGGGACTTATGATCACGCTCTGCCGGTGACCATTGATCCGGTGCTGGCCTATGCCACCCATCTCGGCGGCTCCACCGGACAGGACTTGAGCCTGCAGACGACATTTCCCGCCGACACATTCATCTCTTTCCTCGGGCTCGACGCCAACGGCAACATCTACGTTGCCGGCACCACCACTGCGGCCGATTATCCCACAACCGCCGGGGCCTTCGACCGCACCGCCAATACGCAAGCTATCTTTCACGATGACACCAACACACATAGCGGCTTCGTTTCCAAGTTCGATAAAACCGGCCGTATCCTGATCTACTCCACTTTCCTCCGCGTAACGGTGGAAGCCATGGCGGTGGATTCTAACGGCATTGTTTACAGCGCGGAAGCTCAAGCCGATGAATTTCCCGGGCCGAACCCTGGGTTCGATCTGGGCATTAACATTGACAAGCTCAGCGCTGATGGCTCAAAACTGCTCTATACCAATATGTTCGCGCAGCAATCTGACGCCACCCCCCCAGCTTGCCAGACATTTTCCAGTTCAACCGTAGGCAGTCTTATCGCGGACAGTTCCGGTCATGTGTATCTGGCCGGTAACACCACGAATCCGTGCATTGCCACGTCGGGCGCTTTCCAGACGACTTTGCCCAATTCCAACACCACCGGCTACGTTGCCAAATTCAACACCAACGTGGCGCCTGCCAGTTCGCTGGTTTACAGCACGTACCTGGGCGGCACTGATGGAATTGACGAGGTCAACGCTATAGCGATTGATTCCTCGGCGAACGTGTATGTTGCCGGGACAACGTCTTCCACCAACTTCCCCCACGGCGCGACCTTTGGTTCGGGATCGCCGCGTGCATATGTATCCAAACTGAACCCTTCCGCCTCAGGACTGATTTTCTCGACTCTATTAGGCGGCGCTGACGGTTTTCGCGGCGTGAGCGGGATCGGGTTAGACCCGTCGCACAATGTTTACATCACCGGCACCACGTCGGAAAGCACCTATCCCACCACGACCGGCGCTTTCCGGACTACGATTGCCGGCGGCTCGGATGCGTTTGTCACCAAGCTAAGCAGCGGGGGCGGTTCTCTCATTTTCTCCACGTTCCTCGGTGGCAGCGGCGCGGACAGCTCCTCCGGCCTGCATCTGAACAGCGCGCAAATGGTGTTCCTGACTGGAAGCACCAGTTCCGCTGATTTTCCCACCACCGCCAATGCCTTCAGGCAAACTCTGGCTCCAGCCACCCAGGACGCATTCGTTACTGCCCTGCAGCCCGACGGCAAGTCTCTCTACTATTCAACGTTGCTGGGCAGCAGCAATACGTCAAGCGGCGGGGCCATCTGGGTTGATCCAGCCTGGA
>DASXJO010000430.1:0-17123 GCA_036497385.1 Candidatus Angelobacter sp.
CTGTTCTGAATGAACGCGCGTCGCTGCCCGCAACTGTTGCAGCCCTGCGCGCCTGCCGCGGCATTGCGGAAATCATCGTAGCCGATGGCGCAAGCACCGACGGAACCGTCGAATGGCTGCAAACCCAGCCGGATATCGTGCTGGTGAGGTCCATTCGCGGCAAAGGCCCGCAGATGAACGTTGGCGCGGCCGCGGCTTTCGACATCTCAGATGTTTCCGATATTTCCGAAGACGGCAACACCGAAACCACCTCGACCGAAACGGCCGCCGAACTTTCCGACACCGAAAGCTCTGCTGAAGTGTCGGCCGCTTCTCGAGCAGCCGGCTTCGTAAATTCTGGAACAGCCGCCGAGGCGCCTGGAACAGCCACGGCCGAAGACGTTCCGATCCAAAGCACCGCCACCCAACCCATCGCCACGTCACGCCGTCCCGATATTGCTCTGCTCTTTCTTCATGCTGATTGCCTCATTTCCCAGCCCGCGATCGACGCACTTCACGCCGCGCTGGCTGACCAGCAGCTTGCCGGTGGCGCATTTTACGTGCGCTTTGCCGAGTCGCGTCCGCGATCATTGCGTCTGGTGGCATGGGGCATTAACGTGCGCGCCCGCTTCCGCAACTCCGCCACTGGTGACCAGGGTATCTTCGTCCGCAAGTCGGTGTTTGATTCCATCGGCGGTGCGCCGGAATGGCCGCTCTTTGAAGACGTGGAACTGGTGAGCCGCATCAAGCAGGCGGGGAAGTTCGTGGTCTTAAGAACGCCGGTCACCATCTCCGGTCGGCGCTACGTTGAGCACGGCGTCTTCCGCACCGCGCTCCTTATATATGGGCTGCGCTTCGCTTACTGGCTCGGTGTCCCGCCGCAGCGGCTGAAGAACTGGTTTAGAGATGCGCGGGGGAAGTAGAAGAGCCCCGAATGATTGGTGGAATGAGCGTGATCTATTGGGGACAGCGCGACGTGAGGATAAAAAGCCAAGCCTCGCATAAGCGCAAATTTCCCGCGACCTTCTTTTGCGACCTCTGCGTCCTTTGCGGTAAAACTTCCGGGTCGGTCTCGATTACGATTTGTGGCAGTGCAGCGATTCTGGCGATCTTTGTCGTGGGCCGGTAGGATTCGAACCTACAACCAACAGATTACCGCATAATTACAAAATCCTTTGAAATCAGAGGCTTTCCACTACACCCGTTTGGCATAAATAGGCAGATTTGGGCGCAGTTGTTACCACAGTTGTTACCATTTCGGAGTGTGAGCAAACCGTGCTTGCTATAAAGCATCCCAGCCTTTAACGCCGTGGCCCGGACTTCCGGCATGATCTGTTGTTATTGTTAACTTGCATTTGGGACACTCGCGGCCAATGGTGGCAGCAGTGCGTAATTTTATTATCATGTGGACTGGTATCGCAGCCGATTCCCAACAACTCGGACAATATGGAACCGGATCACCTTCAACGAAGAAGAAAGGCTCGTTGTAACTCAACTTTTGCTTGAACCTAAGCAGGTTTTCCAGCTCACGTACTTTTTCTTCGGTGATTCTCAATGTTCGATTAAGCTCTACAACTTCACTTTCAGCTTGAACGATTTTTCTCCAGAGGTCTATGTCACCGGCTTTCTTGACGAGGTCTGCTATTTCCTTGAAGCTATCGATCACACCCATATCAAATTTCCCTTTAACATTACTCGACTGCTTGATTCTCGCACAAATGGCAACGCATTTAGGCGACACTGAATCCACACGGAAAATGAAATCCGCAGCGCTTTCCGGCCTTTACCCACGCCTCACTGGCGGCTGCGGCTGAGCAACCGTAGGCGGGTTTTCTTGGCTGAGCTTAACTTCCAATTTCCCACTAGAGAGTGCTTGGGCAAGCCCCGCGTAAATCTGATTCTGGTTGTTATAAAAATTTAAATGATATTGTGGAAAATAAATGCCCCGTTTTATGTAATCAGTCGTGTACCTGTAACCCAGCTTGTTACCAATCGCCTGATATAGGTCTACCCGCAAATCATCAAGCTTATCCGCCCATCCGGCGCTGTTCTCGTCTATTGCAAGATGGTCAAGAACCAACTTCCACAGTCTGCGGATTTCACCATCATTGCTGAACGCTACGTCTATAGAGTTTAAGGCTTGCACGTGTTCAGGCAATTGGAACGAAGCCCTAGCCCGCGTCGCCATGAGGGTAAAAAACAGGCTTGTGCGACGTTTAGAGTGCTCTCGCCAGTTGTCTAACAACCTCTGAAACAGCAAGGCTAGTACCGGCCCGGCAATAATGGCAGCAACTGTTATCCACTCAAGTGACGTTGAGTGGTCTGGAACACAAGGTGTTTGAAGTGTCATGTCGAATCGTATTATGCGCAAAATCACAAGGCCGCGCTATTGCTGATCTTAATGCTGCTCGTGGCAAGACTCGCGTCGTGTTAAACGGCGCTCCACCATGTCCGCAATCCGGCTGCATTGGCATGACCAGTCACAGTCTTTATCATCACAGCCCGCATGTCGGCAAATTGGGCACAGGATAAGGTCTACAGCATTTGCGGGTTTATGGCAGGTAGGGCACTCGCCTTGTTTGGGAAACACGATTACTGCTGACACTGTTTGGATTTTCCTTCTACTGCTGCCGGTGCGGGCATGGTTTGTGGCGCGGGGAAAGCGCAATAGTTTTCGGGTTGCTTTGTGGGTGGATGGTACGCTAAAGTTTGAACTGGCCATAGGAAACAACCTTCCTTTGGTGCTTTTTCGGCTCGTGGCGCTTCAACGCTGCGGGCCGTTTGTTATTGTAAGTTGTAAGTTGCTGAAAGGGACTATAGGCTTCTTTTCTTTGGTTGTCCATAGCTATTATAGGTTAAGCCCTTTATTATCATTATCTAACTAGTAGTTAGTGTCACTAGGTTTTTATTACACGCTCACATACTGACTCTTTTTTTCGTTTTGTGCGGAATAGTTGTTGACATATCCTAGCAAACTATGCAATGATGGTTGTATTGGTTTCAGTGTGCCCGTTGGAGCGATGTAAACCCATTGTCGCTTTGAGCCACTGAAACCAAGTTACTCACACACCGCCCACCCGCAAGGAACATCCAAAGCCAAAGTTTAACCGCACCGTGTGCAAACTAAATAACCGCATTTTGCGGAGATTTGCGCGGAACATGTATTGCCACGCTAACGCGTGTTTATTGTTCTGCCCCAAAGAAAAGAGAACGAAGACCGCGCATCCGCGTAGTGGAAACCGTGGCGTAAGCCAAGCGGTTGTAACAGCGGTAAGCGTGTCCAAGTGATTCGCAATTCCAAACCCATTTACAAAGCCTTGTACGTAGTACTTAGTACCGCAAGGTAATGCCATTAACCTGCGGATATTAAAACTGCACACCGGTGCAAAACCCACGTTAGACCCTACACAATTTATTCCCCTAAAGGTTCACCCAATGACAGACGAAAAGCTGGTTATGGCTTTGCGTGCACTCCTGTGCGCCGAAGACAAACCCGCAGATGTAACGCCCCTAGACCTGCTACAAACCGCCCGCCTACTCGTACAGCACGCCGACGAAAAAGACGTGTACACATCACAAGACACTCTGGCAGAACAGCTATGCAGCAGCGTGGATAGCGTCGCACGGTCACAGGAACGCCTTAGCAAACTGGGCTGGCTTATAACGCGGAAAGGCGGCTATCGTGGCCGTACCAACCTGTACCAAGTGGACTTAGAAAAGCTTCCCATTGCAGACCTAAAGCGCACGATGGTATCACCCGAAGCTAAAGCGCTGGCGATACAGCTTGGAAGACAGTTTAAGGTTGACAACCGCAAAGGGAAGCATAATCGCGGGTGGGTGCAAAAGTGGTCATTCATCGTGCAGGGACTTATCGACAGGTCTAGCGGCGATGTTATGTACGTTTACGACGTTGTTAACTTTGCTTGGTCGCATCCCGATTACACAAAAAAGGTAGCAGAGGGGCCAGCAGCACTAAAGAGTGTATGGCGCAAACTGACTGCGGCATACGCAGATCACAAAAAGGCGGTGACTCAATGACGGCAGCAGAGCTAATGCGACGCACAGAAGAAACTACGGCGCTGGTGCAGCTATGGGAATGCCTCATGGGTAAACCGTTGCCTGAGACAGAGCAGTTTTACCACTGGTTGCTGCGCTTCGGATTCGACGGAGCAAAAGACGCTATTGAGCGAACGGCGCATAAACTCAAGCTGTTACGCGGCGATATGACTGCGGAGTACCGGCGCAAGTATTGCACCAGCGTGGCAAAGAACGCACAAGCACAGGCCGAAGCCACAATACGCAAACACATTTATCCCTATACGGAGCAGAGCCAATGACACGTGCACAATGTGCAGAAATTACGGAAGTAAGAGCGCGGCTGGTAGCAGCAGCCAAGGCCACGGGGCCAGTAACGCGGCGGGCAGCGGCGCAACTACGGGAAGACCTTGCACAGTGGCAAAGCTGGGTAGCAGACGGCATGAGCTTGCCACGGTTACCGCGTCGTATTCGCATTGGACTGGCGAAGCCCGTAAAGAAAAAAGATCTAAAAAATAAAAGTGAAGAAAATGTGTTAAATCCGAAGCCGGCAACATCTAGGAACCGAGCAGAGGGAATATCGCAGGACAAAGCGCGGTCGCTTTTGGGCGCTGACTACGAGAAATACCGTGCAATCGCAATGGCACTGATACGCAGGGAATCTTTAGCGGACGAATGTGTTGCTGAATGCGTTGCGAGTGCTTTGGTGCAGATAGACCGGGGTAGCGTTTCCTTTGAAAGCGCTGCAAAGTTCCACGCATGGATACGGCAAATAGTTCGGTGGAATGCCCGCCGGGTTATGCGCAAAGCAATTTACGTGGCCGTGTCCGATGTGGACTTTAATCTTGCTGACCGTGTGTATGACGATGAGCGGCAATCGGGCAACGTCCTCTGTGATGAATTTGGTAATCAGTTGTGGGGAATAGCAACACGTCGCCCCAACTTGGATGAACAATAAATTTAAAAAGTTTTGTGCCATCAACCGCTGCCGCCGGTAAAACCGGATGTCCGCACTTTTGTGCGAAAACGGCACACCCCGTTTATGGCCAAATATTTCCTTCGAAAATAAATCCCCGCACGCGCAAACGTGCAGGGATATTTTCAAACCACCTAGTTCTTAATGACCGCGAACCAAAATATAAAGGTCAAAACCGACCCGTATGATTTTGTAAGCGGCAGACAGAACGGTGGCAATGCGCTCTAATAGAGAGCGATGCTTTGGTTTACTCATGTGCTCCTTAGTTACTTTTAAAACATCCAATGTGCTCCGGTTGTTTCTCCAGAGGTGAATCATGCCCGTCTAACGGTCAGGTTAGCGGGCCGGAATCATCATACTCCCTCACTTTTCATCGCCGCACAGCGTGCGCAAAAGGAATTAACCAATGAGCCTAGTGGTTTGTGTTATGGAACAAGATCGCGCAACCGTATGCTCAGAAGACAGGGCAGGTACGGGCGGCGGCGAGGGATTTACTATGACCGGCGAAGGGCGAATTAAGAACGTCCGTATAACGGATCAAATTCTTTACGCCGTAGTCGGTAGAATCACCTGTGCAGACCACATGAAAGAAGCTGTAAAAGGGCTTAGTCATCTGAGCTTTACTGGCCTTGTTTCCGTTTTGCCTACCATCGCACGGCAGACCATTGAGAGTGAAGGAAACGGCGCACGTCTCACGATGACGCTTACAGGCTGGGATGCAGACAACAAGCGAATGCGCGGTGTCATTTGGAATATTTGGGGCGACGCGGACGATCTTACACCCATTGAAGTTCAATCTGTTAAGGGTGTTGAGTCTGCGCAGTGGGTGCTAGGTTCGGGCGACGAAGCGCAAAGCCTAGCATTGAACCTTATGGCACAGCCCGACGTAACAGTACCGGGATGCTTTCCAGAGGTTTTTGCAAAGCTGTCCGCTGCGTTTCCTGAGATTGGGCAGGGTCTTACCGTAAACTCTGTTACGCGGCCAGCAGAGCGCAGCAAGCCCGTTATTGTTGGCACTGCAAACGACTCTACATACGCGAAAACGATCACGTCACGGGTGATTTCCGGCAAGCCACTGATTGATTTTTCCGAAGGCATACATCTTAACCAAAACATAGACAACATGCCGGACGGAACGAGCTTTAAGCGAACCACGCCAAACCAGATTCAGTTTGTAAGCCCAACCACGGGTCAGATTACCACAAGCACAATGTTTACTACGCAAGCGTCGGTAATACCACAAGCCTACAGCAGCACACCTTTTACGGCGATTAGTTACGATGACACCCTTGGTACTGGTGCAGGTACAAAAGTCAGTTGGGTTTCAATAACAGTTTACAACCCGAACGGAACAACGATTATCATTCCTGCGTCTACGGATTCAACGCAGAAAGCCACGGTGCCAACTCCTACGCTGTCCACGGTAGCAGGCGGCGCAAAAGCTCTGCGAACATACTTTGTTCGCATGGCTTACTATATTGATGGCGGCGTCCGTGGTTTCAGTTCTGAAACGTCCATCAGCGTACCTGCAAATAGCTTGCTTAAGGTAACTTCACCGGCAAACACACCGCCGTGGACAGGGTACGGCATTTTCATTTCTACCACTACCAACCTAGAAATATGGGCGACAACGGTTAGTGAAGGCGGCGTTAACGTCGGCATACCCTTTGGTACGGACTGGACGGAACCGACCGCAGCAATAGCTTCGCACGGGCCACAGTATGCCTCAATGAGCAGCAAGGGGCTTGATGGCGACATGCACGCGGCTGCACCGTATAACTTTTCATTGTTTTTCTATCCTTACTGGGATAAGACCAACAGCTTAGTTAGGTTCTATGGTGATGCTAACGCGGGAAGCGGTCTAGTTGCTGGAACATCATCTGCACCGGATAGCGTTCGCGGCATGTATCTTGACGGAAACACTGCATTGGCGGCGGCTGGTTTGCATTTTACAACTATTACCGCAGCGCAAGGAAGCGCGGGAACCACAACCGGAGTAACCAATACTGGTGGATGTCCCATTGTAGGAACAAAGATTGTGCCTTTGGGAGTGTCGGCACTTTCACACAAAGCACATAATTCTCATTGGGTAGAAATTGAGCTGGCAGATGGTCGCACGTTAACAGCTACGCCAGATCATCCGGTGTACACGGACAAAGGAAAAACGCAGTTACGGAGCGTTAAGGTCGGGCAAGAGGTTATTACCGACTGCGGCATGGTAGCGGTTGTTCGCAAAGAAGCAAAAACCTTTGAAGCGGAAAAAGAGGTTGTGTCTATGACTAAAGGCCATCTGTACCATGCCAATGGAATACTAAGCCACAATACAAAGTTGCCGGGACTATGAGTAACGAGAAGAAACAATGGTACATCACGGAGAATACGGACGCACACCGTGCACTGGCAGACGGCGGTATATTCCACGTTTGGGGCGGTATCACAGGCTTACCAAGCGCGACGCACCCCGAAAGCATTAAGTATCTGCTGTGCGTGGACTGGGCAGGGCGAGGGCTACAAGAGCGGTTAGAATTTGAAAAGCATGAGCACGTTACGGCGCTACCGCACACCAGAAGCAGAAAATCCGTGCACCCTAAAGCAATGTTAATGCTAAAAGAATGCACGGCCAACAGCGGAGATCACGCAATTACTGACGATGACCACACACATGACATCGTGGAAAAACTAACAGGTCATACCGGCTGGCATGGCTGGTTTCCACATCTCTAAGGCAGAACGCGCACCATTGTAAGCAGCGGGTCTGCGGGCTGGCAGTTGCCTAAATCGGCGGGAATCACTTTTATTAAACCTTTGCCGGGAGCGAAGTACCACTTTTCGTGAGTGCATGGGCCTTCCCACTGTTCGCTCACCAGTGCGAAGCCAGAGAATACAGGCGTGTCAACTTGCTCGGTGTATGCCTTGGTTTCCCAACGGGTATTAGGTGTGCCGAAGTCTGTAAACGAAGTGTTCAACGTGGTACCGCTGTTCCCGATTATTAAGTAAGGGCGTGGCATTCCCGGCGTGGTTGTGTTAATGATTGTCACATCCACAGGGCCAGTACCGCACCAGCTATAAGGACAGCCCGAAGGAAAGATCACGCGGAAATCGGGAGAGTACCATTGCCCGCCGTCAAGCTCCATACGGAAATATAATTCTGACTGTATTCCCGGTTGCCAGTAAGCGCGGTCGGCGTTCTTAGTGTAGTGCCATACGGTGCTTCCGTCTGGTTGCGGCTGTACCTCAATGGTTGTTAGATCACCGTAGCCATTTTTAAACGTCCATGTTTCTGCTGAGTTGCTGAATACCTGCGAAGCGGTGATTACAGGTACAACAACCGGCGCGGGCTTGGACATTGAACCACCACCGCAGCCCACAGCAAGTATAGCGAGTAACAGCGTGACACAAAAAGCAGTTGACTTTACAATCAATTTAGCCATGATGAGGGGCGCACCTTTCGCCCGTTGTTGCGGTTGGGCCGGTTCGGTGCTGATACACCGGGCTGGCCGTTATCACTTAGGTTTTCTTTTTCCAACGCGCCTTTGCTGCCTTGCGCGCTAGTGCCTTGCGTTCTTCTTTTGTCATAGCGTTTGTGCGCTTTTTGCCACCCACGCTCCCGGCTTTCCTAAAGAACTCCAAGGCTTCCGGGTTAAGTTTTGATGCCATGACCCTTAGCATATACGAAGGGGCTTAGCATGTCAATACCGATATTTATGCCCCTTAAAGGATTGCCCAGTGCCACGCAAGCGCATCAACCCGAAGCGCCCGCGTTTCATTCGAGGCCGTAAAGTCCTAAGCGAGTTTCCGGGCGTGACGTATGAGAAAGCAGAAGACCGGCAGCTTAAGCCTTGGAAAGCCTACGTTATCCAAGATGGCAAGCACATCACTTTAGGCCGCTATACCGATGAGGGTTCGGCGTGCATGGCTGTGCAGGATTACCACAATGAAGATCACGGAGCCACACATGGAAATTGAAACACATAGCGCGGGTTACGGGCCGTTCGTAGACGACAAACATTTAGAGCTGGTGGGCATCCAGCACAGGCGCAACGCGGCTGGTATCTTCGTCACCCTGTACGCGCAGAAATTGCGGGACGCATCCAAGGCAAAGCTGGTGCGCAGACTCAAGCAAGCAAGCAAAGCAATACGCACAGGCAAGCGCGTGCGACATATTAAGTTTTTGACATCGTAGCGGGGTTTGTGCTTCGGCGCTCTACTTTACCCGCTGCGCTAGGCGGTAATTTGTCCCGACAACAAGTTACCGCCGATTACATTTCAACTGCACACGGTGCGCAAAAATGGCAATGACGTTAGATGAGCAGCTTGCCCGACTGAGTAAGCGTTGGCGTAAAACGATTTCGCCAGTGCCGGATGAGAGCATTTTTATAGACCTAATAAGCCGTTGTAGCTACCTAGCAGTTTCGCACGGCGTGTCCGCAGCCATCCGGCGCTATGGCCGTGGTGGAATGGACTTCAATTATGCCGTTAACTACATGGCAAAAGCCGCACTGAATAAGAACAAAGAGAAATCACCCTTTAAACCGCCTATCGACTGGATTTAGAACCACATGGAAACAATCAACAAAAGCAGACAATCGCATGAGTACACGCAAGACGATATAGACGAGCTTTTAGAGATATGGCGCGCAAACATTTCCGACCCGCCACCGCCATCAGGCCAGTTTGTTACGTGGCTTAGGACATACGGCAAGCGCATCGCATCAAACGCGGTTAATGCCTGTGTACGGAAGTACCGCTACATGCACAGTCAGCAGACCCCAATGGAGTATGACCACGCTCTGCGTTATACGTCATCTTGCGCACGCAATGCCAAGATCGCAGCAGACACGTTCCACGCACCCGCTGAGTGGTTACGCAATAGCGAGTAAAGCGTCTTTCCTGCAATTTGCCATGTAACCCCACAGCGATACCCGCAGCGGTCGCACAGCGACGGTATAGGCAAGCAAGACCATAGCCTACCCGCACAGGTAGTGACCACACAAAGTAAGGGCGTAGCATTCTACACGTCGCAACGTACAAAGCAAGCGCAAAGCATGACCACGAAGCACAGGCGAAGGGTAGGGACGTGTCTGTTCCTAACTAGCACATTCTAAAAGTCCTGCCTTATCACATTTTCGCATAAGTTAGATTCAAAACTCCGTAAATAGCTTTGTTTGCAACGCATTCCTAGCGTGAAACTACGCATTTCCCGCCCTTGTACATTCAACAACTTAGCAACACGCATGGAGAAACCTATGGGAAGACCACGGCTAACAGCCGAAGACCTGCAAAGACGCGGTATCGGGCCGGGTTCGCCTAACTGGGCACGCTACAAAGATCGTATCAGTAAGGAAAACAAGCCTACTGCTGCGGTTGTAGCTGCACCGCCAAAGGAACCACTGCGCAAGTCACCGCCGAAGTACATGGATGAGAAGCAGCGGGCCTTGTGGACGAAGATCGTAGCGACCGCCCCGGCTGGTGCGCTGTGCGCTTGCGATGAAATAGCCGTGGAATTGGCCGTCTGCCTCTATCAAAAGCTTTTGAATAATCAGCTTAAACCTAGTGAAGCGGCGCAATTCAAATTGATTCTGGTGAGTTTTGGCATGTTTCCCGCATTCAAAAAGACAGAAACCCCCGGCGCAACCAAAGCCGATACTAAATAGGCAGGAACAAGCCTTAGCAGATGCCAAGCGTTTGCTGGAAGACTAAGAGGCGGCATGGTAAACGAGTGGCTAGAACCCGAACTGTACCAGACAATAAAAGACCTATGGGCCAAACTGACAAATGCGACCGTGGATATTCGCAGTGTGCAGGGCTTGGATGTCCCGTTGTCCCTTGCTGAGTTGTTCGCTACGGAACGCGCCGCGCATCTGCCTGTGAAGGTTCGCAAAATGTGGGACGCGCTACTAGCTTTGAGTCCGAGCGCAGCGCACATAAAGGCACCCGTAGTTTACCCCTATGCTTCACCAACGGAAGTTATTTTTCCGCTGTCTGATAAAGCATGTGCCGCTGCAAAGAAGCACGGCAGAGGTTCACCAAAGCACAACGCAGCAAAGCGAGTCTTGCACGATGCCATGTACGGCGAAGGTATGAACCTTCAAAGCTACAGCGAAGCGCCAATACTACGCAGACGCGAAGCCGCGAACGCGGGCTATGAAAAGCGCCCGTCCGTCACCAAGTTTGAAACCCGCTAAAAGCTTGCAACAAAACACTGGCCTAAATCGGGCTGTGATAAGCAATGACACGCTAAGGCGTGGAATCACTAGCCGTCTACGGATGGCAGAACGAGTACCAAGAATGAATACAGCAGAAACACGCGCAAGATTGGCCGAAAAGGTTGACGCATACGAGTTGCTTTTGAAAACGGGCAACTACTCACAGGCACGGGCCGCATCCCTTAAAGGCGAAGTCGATAGGCTGGAAAGCCAGCTACGCGCACAAACTGATTTTGAAACAAAGTACGGCGGCGGTATGACCACTATTGAGCGTAGCGCGTGGATGCCAGAGGAACAGCGTAAGCAGGTGGACAACATGGAACGCGCTGCGTTTGATTTTACGCTTCGTGGCCGACAGTTACCCCGGCAGCTTCGTGTCTATTCTGCTCTTATAGATTCTACTACGGCTGGCGGCGCATTTTTGGTTCCGCAGTCAGTGGGCGAAGATGTAAATCTGCTGGTTAAAAGCTACGGGCCATTGCTCAAGTACGTTAACGCCTTTACGACCACACAAGGCGGCAAAATTTCCTATACTACGCTGGATAGTACGGCGATTATGGGTAGTTTCATCAATGAGAATGACCCGACCACTGCGCAGGATACCAATACAAACGGCGTGTATGGTGGAATGCTTATGGCTTCTCGCCAGTGGCAGAGCGGCATTATCCTAGCCAGCAATGCGCTTGTACAGGATACCGCGTTTGCGCTTTCCAATTTGATTCTGAAAGAGGCGGCACAGCGTGCAGGACGTGGCTTTGTCGATCTTTGCACTAATGGCGACGGCAGTACCACGGGATTCTTGAATGTGGCCAGCACTGGCAGCGTGACGCAGGCAACACCCACTGCAATTCTCTGGTCTGAAATCATTGACCTTGAGGGCGCAGTAGACGCGGGCTATGCAGAGCGCGGCGCGTATTGCTTCAACTTTGCCACATATAGAAAACTTCGCAAACTTCAAATTTCCGGTGTTAACCAGTGGGATGCTGCGGAGTTCTCACAGGGACGGATTAACAATCATCCGTACTTTATCAACAACGCAATGCCCGACATCGGCAGCGGCAAAAAATCCGTGGGCTTCGGTGACTGGTCACAGGTTCTATTCAGGCAGGTTGGCAGCATGAGCATTGCCGTTCTGAA
Organism: Candidatus Angelobacter sp.; assembly: GCA_036497385.1. Classification (GTDB taxonomy): domain Bacteria; phylum Acidobacteriota; class Terriglobia; order Terriglobales; family Acidobacteriaceae; genus Angelobacter. Next base: position 12,334 of record DASXJO010000430.1, read on the forward strand.
GGAAATTTATCAGGGGCAACTCAGCTTCGGTTATCTCGCTAATCAGCGCGTGGAATCCATTGTGCAGCAACCTACCGCGATTGCGTTCCTTAAAGGTGCTTAATTCTTAACTCCGGGTACGCCTGTGATGGCGCGGGCGTACCTGCATTTCTAGCCACAAAGGGAGTTACAGAGTATGAGCACCAGACTAGAAAGACGCATTCTCAGCACGGAATTTCGCACGGTGAAAGCTGGCAAGGCTACCAAGCTGGTAGGCTACGCAGCCGTGTTCAACTCAGACAGTGAAGACCTTGGCGGCTTCATAGAACGCATTGCACCGGGCGCGTTCAGCGATGTGCTTGCCAACGGGCCGGACTGCTGCTGTCTCTTTAACCACGATGCAAGCGCGTTGCTCGGTCGTACTACATCCGGCACTTTGACGTTAGAGCAAGACAGCAACGGATTGCAGTACACCTGTGACGTGGCAGATACGCAGTGCGGGCGTGATGTTCTCACCCTTGCGGCGCGTGGTGATCTTACCAAGTCATCTTTCGCATTCCGCGTAGCACCGGAACCCGGAAGCGAAAAGTGGTTTGACGCGGCGGGCCATGAGGTTTCCCCGTGGTGCGGAGTGCGGCGAATTATTTACCGCATTGGAGAACTGGCAGACTGTTCACCAGTCACGCGGCCAGCCTACCCGGATTCATCCGTACAGGCGCGGTCACTCTTTTACTTCCCCGAAGGACGCGGAGCAATTGCCACGGGTGATGCACGGGAAAATGCGCAGGCGTTTCTCACTGCTAGGACTACGATTCGCAAGGCACGGCGCGATTTAGACACAAGCAAAGAGCTGCGCAAAATGGCACAGCTACGCAAAGAATTCTTTATTTAAAGGGCGTGGAAATTGAATATTGCAGAGCAGAGAGTTAACGCACAGTTAGACCTTGCGCGAATGAAGCGTGAGATGGAAGCAAAGCGCGAAGATGAGCGGCAAGCCGATATAAGAGCAGCGGAAGCCGCACGGCAGCGCATGTTCAGTCACTAAATTTTTACCAATCACAATTTCCGACATCGCCCTGCATCGGCAACCCAGCCATTGCAGGGCGCTATTTTTGTCTCTATTTTCTGCCCGCGAAAGGAACACCGTATGCTTACCGCATTGATAGAAGACGCAACGGAGCTGGTCACGCTCACCCCGCAGTCTATTCCAGAGGACGCGGAAGACGAAACAGCCCCGGCATATCGCGGCGGGCCTTATGTCCATGTCCCGCGTACTGGCATCCCTACTCTGCCTGTCTACAGTGCGGAAGAATGCGCAACGGATGCGGTGCTGGCACAGATTGAGGAACCAGATGCAGCGCGGATTAGCGCAGCACTTAACGCGGCGATGACTACGCCCGATGCCGTGTTTGACATCTGTATGTATAGCATTGAACCACGCTGGCCAACGAGCTTTAGGGAGTCAGAATTTAAATGCAGCAGATGGCTTGTCGCGGCGCGTGCGTTGGAAGGTACTGGCCTTTGGCCGCGATACGTGGCAGCGGAGAAAGCAGCGGAGAACGGGACGCAAAGCGCAGACATGGAATTGCGCGAAACGCTGGGCAAGGCGTGGCGTGCGGCTGGGCTGCATCAAATTTCCAAACACTTGCGCCCGTCCCGGCATCGGCACCATTCGGAACGTCCAAAGGTTCGCCAGCAACGTGTCAGACGTGCGCAACCACAAGAGGACACCAGAATCAGGCTTTGGCTATGCCCGGAAGTGAAAGAGCAAAGGGCAGCGGAGCAAGGCGGCGGTATTTTGCGCGGGACGCTGCGGTAAAGTGGCCCTTATTTCCCTTTGCTCGGTCGGGGATGTAACGATTAAGATTTTTAACTCACAATTAATGAGAACCAATATGGGAACCAACAAAAATAAATCGGCAACCAAGCCAAACGTTTCTGCGTTTTACGCGTTCTAAAACGTAGAGGGCTTACGTCTTTAGTTTTTTACAATTATGATGACCCGTCCTTGCATTTCTCGGTAGAAAGGCTAAAATTCGTGCCAACATGCCGCCAGTAATACGCAGCATTTATTCGAACGTCGTCAATATTCAGACCACGGACACTGAATTAATCCTTGAATTCGGTGCTAACTTTCCCAGCTCGGCTGCCGGTCAACCAGCTGAATTCGTCCCAGAGGTACGTATTGTGCTTCCAAAATCAGGTACACAACACTTGGTGGATGAAATTGTAAAGGCTGTTACTTCCGGCACACCTTCAGCATCAAATAAAGGCCCAGCTTCTGCGCGCAAGGCTAAATAATTGGTATAATTGGGGTTATAAAGTTATGACAGTCAGTCTCTCATCCGGAATTAGAATACGCTCCACCGTCTGCATTGGACGGAGCAGCGGACGCAGTAATGTTATCACCTTAGGCGACCTTCCATCGCGTCGCTTTCAAACGCCCGTCATCGAAATGCAGTCGAGAAAGCCGGGTGAAGCCGGTGCGCAGCTGCGCCAGATTAGCCGTCAAATTTCTACCGATGACGCAAGTCCAGATTACGAATACGAATAAGGGAAAATGTTCGACGAAGATTTCCTTGTATCGCCCGGAGCGCTTATGGATTCGGGCGATATCTTTTTGGAAATCCCTTTCCCAAATATGAAGTGGCCGCTTGAGGCCATGCGCCCATATCCCAAGCACAAGATAGAAAGTATGGGAGTTCCTTACCTGCCTGTGAACGAGACAGCGCTAGGGAAGGATGACATCGTTAAGGTGACTGTGCAACGTCGCACGATCATGCTGCTGAGCCATGGCTGCGAAGTGGACAAGATCATTGAGTATCCATTTGACTCGCTGAAAAAACACCATTGGTTATGCGCCCCAATCGATCCATTGAGCAAGTGCGCACCAGACCAAAAACTTAGGGTTTTAGCAGGAACGCAGCCTAACAAGTTTTATATCCCAGCTGACAAAAGAATAAGCAATGAGGAAATGGTGGTTGACCTGCGCAGAATTACACCAATTAACTGCACCTATCTCATTGACGACAAAAAGCAAAACCGAGCGGTTTGCAGTATAGGACAAAAATACAAAGATGATTTGAAGGCCAAGCTGCTTGAGTTCTTTTGTCGCATCGCTCTGCTCAGCCACTTCGAGTGTCCCAACTGCAAAGAAGCGATTGATATCCGCGACCTGATAATCCCGCCCCAAGCTGACTGATACCTGTAGCCACAAACACTGCCAGCACCAGAAAAGAACCGCCATGCAATCACAGGTTGAACCGCTGCGCGAACCTGCGCACATCCCTGCCCCAAGTTCCACATTACTGAGCATTGGCCAGACCGCGAAGTTCTTGAATGTTTCCCAGTCGTGGGTGCGTCGCCACTCCCATGAACTGCCCTGTGTACGCGTTGGTCGCCTTGTCCGCTTCGATTCTCCGTTGCTGCTGCGCAATTTTACTGGTATTGTTCACGGCAGTGGAAAGTCTCTGGGAGAGGCAACAATGCAACCGACTCAGAGACGGTATCAGAACGGCAGTGTATTCAAACGCGGCAAAACGAAAGTGTGGTTCGGTGTGTTCCGCGAAGATGTCAAAAAACCGAACGGTACAGTGGTGCGGCGGCAGCGCAAAGTTAGGTTAGGGACGCTGGTGCAACTGCCGACCAAACATGCCGCAATCCAAGAACTGCAAAAGCACATGACACTCAGCAGCAAGCCAAAAACCGAAATGAATCTGAATGAGCTGGTGGAACGCTGGCAAGGTGCTGTGGTGCCGACACTCAAACACTCAACCGCGAACGTCTATACACACTCACTTCGTTCGCGCATTCTGCCCACACTCGGAGCAATCCCGATTAACTCTATTGACCGATACGAGATTCAGAAATTCTTGGCGGCCAAAGGTGCGATGTACGCGAAAAACACCCTTCGGGAATTGCGTTCGAGTCTTAGCACTGTTCTAGGGTTCGCTGTTGAACATGGATGGTTGGAGAAAAACCCGTGCATCGGGGTGAAATTGCCTCTTGGCACTGGCCGGAAGATTGTCCGCAATGTGTTAACCCCGGAACAAGTGACTGCGATTGCAGGCGAATTAGAGGAACCCTACGCAACTCTGATTATCTTTCTCGCGCTTACGGGTCTGAGAATCGGGGAAGCGGTCGCGGTTAAGTGGTCTGACTTTGACGGCGAAATGTTGAATGTGCAACGGCGCATTTACGAAGGTAAGGCCGATACACTCAAAACGGACAAGTCAAAGCGTTCTCTGCCTGTGCCCGCTGTTTTGTTAGCACGCCTAAAAACTCTTGGACGTGAAAATGAGTGGGTCTTTACTGCTGGGAACGGAAGCCCGATTAATCCCGGTAACGCTCTGCGCCGGTATGTGCAGCCAGCGGCGCGTGAATTGGGAATCAAACTGAGTGGATGGCACGACTTCCGGCATACGCTTGCAACGGGATTGATTAACGACGGTGTTTCAGCAAAGGCCGTCTCTGAAATCTTGGGACACGCCAATGTCGCCATAACCCTAGCCACTTACACACATGTGACCACTGAGAATTTCAGCGGGCCACTAAATAAACGGGCCGCTCAATTCGTGATGTGAGCGGGCCAGTTGTTACCACTTGTTACCAAGTCTGCTTTATGCCAAACGGGAAACACAGTAAAAATGCGGTTTTGGTGGGCCCGGTAGGATTCGAACCTACAACCAACAGATTATGAGTCTGCTGCTCTAACCGTTGAGCTACAGGCCCCCGCGTTCAAGTTTCGCACACGCTCGCTATGGTTGCCAATTCCGCATCCACAACGAGACTGCTGCCGGGACGCGCAAAGC
>DASXJO010000431.1:0-2420 GCA_036497385.1 Candidatus Angelobacter sp.
AAGAAAGCATCGAAGGCCAAACATCCCACGGGCGGATATGAGAACGCCGGGCGATGACCAGACTGATTCTCCCAGCGAAATCCAACGCATTCACCACGAAGAAAAAAGCAACCACCAGCAACAGGCTCACTTTCTGTCCCACGCTAAATACCGCCTTCCCCGGAAGCGATATTCCTGTAGAACCTGCCTTCATTCAGGTTGGTGTCCGGAAACACGATATTGCGTTGGCGATTGATGACATCGCGCTCCCATTTCTGCTGGCTCATGGCGGGAAATGATGCAACAGCTCGTGCTATAATCTAGTTTGTTTTCGTGCGCTTATGGCGCGTGCTGCCTCTCCTTGTTGGCTGCGTAAATCTTTGATTCTTTGAGGTTATCCACATGTCCGGCCACTCAAAATGGGCCACAATTAAGCATAAGAAGGGCGCGCTGGACGCGAAGCGCGGCAAGATATTTACCCGTCTGATCAAGGAAATCACCATGGCCGCCAAAGCCGGCGGTGGCGACGTCGAAGGTAATCCGCGCCTGCGCGGGGCCGTTGCAGCTGCCAAGGCTGAGAACATGCCTGCTGACAACATCAAGCGGGCCATCCAGCGCGGCACAGGCGAACTTGAAGGCGTGAACTACGAAGAAATCACCTTTGAGGGCTACGGCCCCGGCGGTGTGGCGTTGCTGGTGGAAGTCACAACGGACAATCGCAATCGCACAGTCAGCGATATCCGCCACGCTTTTACCAAGGGCGGCGGAAATATGGGTGAAGCCGGGTCAGTGTCCTGGATGTTCCAGAAAAAAGGTTCCATCATCATTCCTAAAACCAAGGCCAAAGAAGATGATTTGATGAACATCGTTCTGGAACAGGGCGGCGATGACCTGAACGATGATGGCGAGAATTGGGAAATTACCACTCCGCCCAGTGCATTTGATACGGTGCTGGAAGCCGTAAAAAAATCAGGGGCTGAAGTGGCACATTCTGAAGTTGGCATGGTTCCAACCACCTATGTAAAGCTGGAAGGCTCAGCCGCCAACACCATGATTCGCTTGCTGGAAACCCTGGAAGACCAGGACGACGTACAGAACGTGTACTCCAATTTTGATGTAGACCAGAAAACTCTGGAAGAAGTCAGCTAAATTAAGTAATCGCATATGAGGTAGGCGGCCACATGGCCGCCTTTTTGATTTTTGTGAAGCGCGATGCAAGCAAGTGGGCCATTTCGCCACACCACATCTACAAGGCATACTTCCCCGTCACTCGATGCCCTTCGCTGCCTTGTGCTGTCATAAATTCCGTCGGAAACAACTTTCGCGTCTCACCATCCCAGGCTTGCTTGGGACACATCTGGCCATTTTTTACGTAACGATTCACCCCGTCTCTTCACTATCACTTAGCGCTTACACTCTAAAAGGCCTTGAAAGGTTGACGTCATGCCGCTTCTTCCCCCTACGGTTGTTGCTCCATTATCCGAGTGCAGCAGTTCTGTCCGCATTGAAGGGCAGATTACTGGCAGCACGGTTGAAATCCACATTACCGGAACACCAGGCTCCATCGGCGGTGGAGTCGCAACCTGGTCAGACCAGGCCTTTCCTGTGGCGCCCGGTTCTCTTACCCCCGGCCACACTGTGCGAGCATTGCAGAAATTGGGTCCGGATACGAGCGCGCTTGGGCCGGGCATAACCGTACAGAAAAAGCCACCCAAGATCGGTCCTGTGGTCTTTCAAAGCCATTTGTATGACTGCGGAAGATGTGCATGGCTGATCGGCGCTGTACCAGGAGCAAAAGTGGACGTGAAGGTCGGCGCTGCGTTACGGGGGACAACGATTTCCGCGGACGGAAATGCCCGGCTCGGACTCAGCCCAGCCACCCATGCGGGAGACATTTTGACAGCAATTCAGACCGCCTGTGGAACACCGGGGGTGCTCACAACCGGCCCAACGCCTGATCCAGCGCCGGGCAACGCGGAGAAGAAACTGCCGCCTCCAACCGTCCCTGGGCCGTTGAAGGAGTGCGATCCCGCTGTATTGGTGACAAATGTATTTGAAGGCGCTACTGTCACTCTCAAGCGTACTGCCGCGCCGCCGGAAACGGCATGCTTTGACGCAACCGGCCTGTGGTTCATTCTGAGCAAGCCGCTGGTGCTGGGAGAAAAAGTTTCTGCCAGCCAGGCGTTCCCTGCGTGCAAGATTCAAGGCGCGTCTTCACCCACTATTACCGTCGGAAGTGCCAAGCCAGTTGCGCCGCCAACCGTTATCCCGCCGCTGTGCGCTGGTCAGACAACTGTTACCTTGACTGGCTTTACTCCCGGAGCATTGATCAACATATTCCAATCCGGTGTCGATCTGGGCACAGCCCAAGCCCCAGATCAGGTACCGTTCGATTTTCCTGTCCCTCCACTGGTCGGCGGAACCGTGATCACCGCACGACA
>DASXJO010000432.1:0-2673 GCA_036497385.1 Candidatus Angelobacter sp.
CCGCAATGGATCCCATCAAAATTTCCTACGCTGACGATCGTTGGTCCAAAATCTGCGGGCACTTCCTCCAGCGAGCGGAAAATTCTCATGCGATCTCGAACTCCAGCTTCAGCCCGTCATGCGCCAGGCGCACATGTTCCGGCAAGTTCTTGTTCGTCTCGCGATGCGGCAGATCATGAGAAATGTGAGTAAAAAAAGCTCGTTGCGGCTTGAGCTCTTCCACCAGCTTCAATGAGTTCTCCACCGTTGAATGCGTGGGATGAGGACGGTGACGTAGCGCGTCCAGAAACAATATATCCAGTCCCCGCAGCCGTTCTTTTGAAGCTGCGGGAATTTCGCTGAAATCCGTGAGGTAGGCCGCCGAGCCAAAGCGGAAGCCATGAATCACCGCTTCGCCATGAATAATCTCCACCGGCTCAAAGCTCGCGCCAAAGAGATCGACCACTCCGTTAAAGCGGTTCATCTCCACCTTTGCAATTCCGCCGAACTTGTAATCAGATTTAAAAATGTAACGGAAGATATCTTCCAGGCTGTCCGCCGCAGACGGATGCGCGTAGAGCGGAATTTTGCCTTCGCGCTTGAAGCTGAGCGGGCGTATGTCGTCAAGGCCCAGGATGTGGTCAGCGTGAGCGTGCGTATAAAGGACAGCATCAAGCCGCTTGATCTTTTCCCGGATCGCTTGCTCGCGGAAATCCGGCGTGGTGTCGATCAGCACCGTGTGCCCGTCGTATTCCACCAGAACAGACGGGCGCAGTCGCCGGTCATGCGGATCGTCCGACGTGCATACGCGGCAGTCACACCCAATGGTGGGAACGCCCATGGACGTTCCGCTGCCCAGCACGGTTAGAGTCGCCTTCATTTCTTAGCTTTCTACTTCTTAACGCCAGGCGGCACGGCTCCCGGCGGCATGGCTCCGGGGTTAGTGGCGGAAGTTGCAACCGCGTTGGTGATTTCAATGAAGGCCATGCGCAACTCAAACAGCACATTCTGCAGCAGCGTCTTTTCGCGATCGCTAAGATTACCTTTCGTTTTTTCCTGGAGAACCGCCAGTGAATCAATGGTCTGTCGCGCGCCGATGATGTCCACGCGGGGTGGCTCATTGTCCTGCCGGATGGCTCCCATCTGGATCAGCGCGCTCATATAAAACGATTCAACAACGCGCTCAAAATTCATTTCCATCGGTCCGCCCTGCGGAGTTTTGCCGGCGGCGGCAATCATGTCGTCAATTTTCTTGCCGGAAGCTTTATATTGCTCGCTCTGCTCATGCTGCTCTTCTGCCGTTGGAGGCGGCGACATCTCCTCTTCAGCTTCTGGCGATCCCGGCTGTGCCTGGTTTTGCGGGACTTGGGGCTGCGCGCCCTGGTTGGGTTGAGCTGGTTGCGGCGGTGCAGGTTGTTGCGCCGGTGGAGGCGTGGCCTGGGCTGCTGGCGGCTTCTGCGCCGGTCTTTCCTCTTCCACCACCTGTGCATCAGGCCGCGGTTCGCCTTCTGTCCCAAATCTGCGCCGGTCCGTTACTACAAACTCTGCCTTTTTCTCAGCCATGCATTCCTCGTTAGTAAAGTTAATTAGATTTCAAACGGCAGATCCACTGCTGTGGCTTCAACGCCGTCTAATGCAATCTTTGGTCCCGCTGCAACTGCTTCGCGCCGCACGTACCCCAGTCCAATGTTTTTCCCGCCATCGCTTGTCGGTACCCGCGCAATGCTTGTGATCTCCGCCAGCGCGCGTCCTTCTGATTCGTATTTTCCCGGCTTAGGTACTCGGTCGCCGAATATGAAGCCGGTAAACTTGCGATGAACTTGTCCGCGCGACCGTATCCGCTCCACGATCTCCTGGCCAATGTAGCAGCCTTTAGTGAAGTTCAGCGCCTGAGTCTGTTCTGTCTCCTGCGGCAAGTCGCGATCACGAATGTCCTGCCCGTAGTTCGGAATGCCCTGCAGAACCCGCCACGTTTCCAGCGCTTCCGCGCCCACGGGTTTTGCGCCGGCCTTCACCAGCAGGTTCCACAGCTCCTGCGCCTTATTGGGGTCCAACCACAGCTCAAACCAGCCCGGCTTCTGTTCCGGACCGCGGATCAGAGTCGCCGCTACATCGTCAGTCCCTATGTCCCGCACTTGCAGCGGCTGCATCCCGTTGGCATTGATTCCCGCATTTGCCAAAACCGATTCTGCTTTCGGCCCGCAAACGCCAATTGAAACGGAATCTGCCCCCACTTCCACCATGTCAACCTTATCCATGATGATGAAGCGCCTCATGGCATTGATAAGTGTTTGGATTTGGCTGGTATCTGTCTCAAGGGCAAAAGACTCACCCCGACAATAGATGTACATATCGCCCAGAATGCGGCCCTGCGCGTTCAGCACAAAATTGTAATTGCCTCGATTCTCCGGCAGGTCGCGAACGTTGTTGGTGACCATATTATGCAGCCAGCGCACCCTGTCTCTGCCGCTTACATTGATCCTGCCCTGCCATGCCAGCGCAAACACACCGCAGCCCGTGCGCACGGTTTCCAGCTCTGCCTTTGGGTCTCCGAAGTTGAGCGCCGTCTCCGCGCCGTTATACGTGCCGGTGCGGGCTTCAGGTGTGTGCAGCCAGGGATGGAGAGCAATCTGCGCCATAGTTCAATGATCAATGCCCAATATTTGATTATAGCCAACGTTGCAGGATGCATGT
>DASXJO010000433.1:0-1830 GCA_036497385.1 Candidatus Angelobacter sp.
GCGCTTGCCAGGATGAACGGCGACTGCGGCTCGATAGATACTGCTTCTGTCGGTAAGCTCGTAGTACTGCTTGAGCTTAGTGAATCCGGCGCTGATACAGCCCATATAGTAGTCAGTAAACAGCTCTGGTTGAGCATTCACTTCCTCCTCAAACTTAGCCAGCTTATTAAACAGGTAATCAAAGGCAGGCAGCACCTCCCAGACAACGCCATAGCTGCCTTCGTTGCCACGGCCTTCTAGCCGCTGAGTGACTATATTGAAGGGCTTCAATAGCTCTTCAAAATGTCTCAATTCTTCCCAATCTTGCTGGTCAAGGATGTCGTCTTTAAGGTTGTATTGAGAGTCCTTTGGCCGCTGCCACCGCGCGCAGTACAAAGTTAGGGCCTGCTCCAGCTTGAGAGCCCTTCTAATCATCTTGAAAACACTGTTCCATCGCACGCCCGTATCCTTTTGCAGTCGCAGTGTCCGACAGACCTCTACTACGCCATCAGCAATCTCCTCTTGCGCCCTATTAAAGGCTAGCGTACGCTGGCCAGAGCGAGTGATGTAGACGACGAGATTATGGAGCTTGCCAATCGCGCCCTTCTTGCGCCAGATCTTGTACTGATCAAGATCTGTTGCACCGTCTAGCTCTTTCTTGAAGGCGCTAAGCCCTACACCAAACAGCAAAGCCTTGACTACGAGGTTAACGACGTGGCCGAAGCAGCGCAGCCGCTGCTCATCTGTATCAATTGAATAGCGGGCTGCTAGGAAGCGCAAACAGGTGTCGTTGTTCTCGGCGTTGTCCATCTGAAAAGCTCCAAGTTGGTTGCCAATGCCGTAGCAGTCAATACACTGCTGAAGCGCTGGTGCTAGGTCCTCTTCACCGCTGTGGCCTTCGAGTGGTGTAAGGGCCAGCGGAGCATGCCGCAACTGGTTGCTTTTGTCGATCCAGTGGCCGACAATACCAAGCAGCTGTGTGTCGTTGGGAGCAGTCCAGCCATCAAAGGATATTGAGATGCGACTGCGTGCTTCTTGTAGGCTGGCCTTGACGTCCACTTGCCTGGTCTTAAAGGCTCTCAGAATCCATGCTCGTACTGTATTGGCCCGCGGTAGTAAGCCCTCAATCTCACTGCTGCTAGTGCTATGGAGCAGAAGGTCGCGGAGGAAAGGGCTCTCGGCTTGGTGAAAGGTGACATCGTCGTGAACAATCCAGTTAACGAACTTCTGCTGCCATAGCTCAGCGCTGCTGCTGCCGAGTTTGCTGTAAAGGCACTCAAGTGTCTGTTGCTGCTGCTGTTTCGGCTCCTTGATAGGGCCATGAGGGCCAACTAGGTGTGCTTTTAGTAGGTGGTATGCGGCTGATGAGGTGCTTCTACAGCCATATGGCTGCTGCTTCACGTTCGCGTCGTTACAGTGCTTGCAGACCCAGTATCTGCCGCCAAATTCGCCACCACTCTTCACCTTCTCAACCTCTGCGCCATACTTGAAGATCCATGAGATGCGGCTATCACCAGTACTACGTTTAGTGCGCGGCCTATGGCGATACTTGCCGCCGTGAAGTAGTTGCCAATTCGGCTCAAAGAGCAGTCGCTCCTTCGCTGGTATAGTGTACCTGCGGGCCACGAGAGTGTCGTTCTCCTCTGGAAGGTCATCGCTAGATGGTGTAGACTCTGTTCCGCGCTCTGGATGCTGCTGAGTAGCACCTGGCGCCGGCTGAGTGGCCTCCGGTGGTGGTGGTGGTGGTGCAAACGGCAGGGTAGCCTGGCTGCTCTGCTGCGGCGCGTCTAGACGTTGTCGCTTTGAGGGCGGTGGTCTGGCGCTGCTTAGGCTAGGCCTACGGGTTGGTGT
>DASXJO010000434.1:0-6593 GCA_036497385.1 Candidatus Angelobacter sp.
GCCATTTCGTACTTGTCATGGCTGTACCAGCCGATAAACATTTCCATCGCGTACGAATAGGCGACGATTTGGCCGGTCGCCAGCATCAGCTTGCCGCAGTTCTGGAGATGGCGCAGGGTGATGAAGTCCTGCATGCCGTAAAGGTAGCGGAACGGAATCGCCAGCATCAGCACCATGGCGAAGCCGGAGTAGATTGCGCCCGCAACGAAATATGGCGGGAAGAAAGTGGTATGCCATCCGGGGACGACCGACACTGCGAAGTCGAGCGACACCACGCTATGCACTGAGAGCACCAGAGGAGTACAAAGGCCGGCCAGAAGCATGTAGGCCGTCTCATAGCGGTTCCAGTGTTTGGCCGATCCGCGCCAGCCCATGGCCAACATGCCATAAATACGCCGGACAACCAGCGTCTTGGCGGAATCGCGCAGCGTAGCAAAATCGGGGATAAGTCCGATGCCCCAGAACAGGAACGATGCCGTGAAATAGGTTGAGACAGCGAAAACATCCCAGATCAGGGGGCTGCGAAATTGCGGCCATACGCCCATAGTGAGCGGAATGGGAAACAGCCAGTAAGCTGCCAGCCACGGACGTCCGGTGTGAATCAGGGGGAAGAGGCCGGCCTGCATGACGGCAAAAATCGTCATGGCCTCGGCAAAGCGGTTGATCGAGGTACGCCACGTTTGCTTGAACAGCAGCAGAATTGCGGAAATCAAGGTTCCGGCGTGGCCGATACCGATCCACCACACAAAGTTAACAATGGCGAAGCCCCATCCGATGGGGATGGTAATGCCCCAGATACCCACGCCTTTAACCAGCAGGTAGCCCACCGCGGTCTGCAGCATGCCGAAAAGCGCCAGCGAAATCGCCACAATGGCTACCCAGAAGATCGGGGTGTGCTTGGTGAGCACAATACCGGCAATGCGGTCCGTAATAGTGCCGAAGGTCTGGCCGGGCCCGATGATGGGCGGCCTTACACCTTTAGGCGGCAGAATGTCTGGTGCAGCCATTTCTTATGTGTTCTCCGTGCCAGACGCTAGTTTGGGGTTAGGGTTCCGCACCGCCGCCACATAGGTGGTGCGCGGGCGCGTGTTCAATTCCGCCAGAAGCTGGTAGTTGCGCGGACTGCTCTTGATTTTGGCCACGGCGCTGTTCTTGTTGTTGATGTCGCCAAACACAATCGCCTCAGTGGGACAGACCTGCTGGCAGGCCGTCTTGATTTCCCCGTCGCGGATTGTGCGGTCTTCTTTCTCTGCCGCAATGCGGGCCTGAGTGATGCGCTGCACGCAGTAGGTGCATTTTTCCATCACGCCGCGGCTACGCACGGTTACGTCAGGATTGCGGCCCAGCTTCAAGCTAGGCGTGTCATAATCCGCGAACAGGAAGAAATTAAACCGCCGAACTTTATAGGGACAGTTGTTCGAGCAGTACCGCGTGCCCACGCAGCGGTTATAGACCATATCATTCAGGCCCTCAGTGGAGTGCGTGGTTGCGCCTACGGGACAAACCGGTTCACAAGGCGCGTTTTCACACTGCATGCAAGGCACAGGCTGGAAATAAACGCGGGGGTTTGCCGGATCGCCTTCGTAATAGGCGTCGATGCGGATCCACTGCATCTCGCGGCCACGCTGCACCTGCTCTTTGCCCACAACGGAGATGTTGTTCTCCGCCTGGCAAGCCACCGCACAAGCCTGACATCCTATGCAGGAATTCAGGTCAATGGACATGCCCCACGCATAGTCCGCGTGTGGCATGTACCAATTTTTATCGCGATAGTCAGGATAAAGCGACTCAGGCTGCCCCGGCTTATCTTGCGGTTCTTCTTGCGGATCTTCATGAGCAAACCGGGGATTCTTTACGAACTCTTCCAGGTTCGCTACCTTCACCGGCTCACGCTCGTCCATGCTGAAATGACCCTGCGTGACGGCGATGTCCCAGTAGCGATTGGTGACATTAATCTTGGCACCGCTGGCAATGTACTGCGTCCCACTGGGACGTACTTTGTATGCGTTATAACCTGTTCCGGTTCCCACACGTCCGGTCCGGGATTGGCCATAGCCCAAAAAGAGCGTCACCGCATTGTCTGGATGGCCGGGCTGCGGCCAGTAAGGAGCTTCTACCTTGCGGCCATCCGGAAAAACAATTTCAATGATCCTTTGCGCATCTGACTGGTGATCGTTCTGGTCACTTAACTGATCGAGCTTCCACGCCGTAACCATCGCCGGACTGATCATGGCCACATTGTCCCAGGTGGTGCGGGTTAAAGGCTTGGGCGTTTCCTGCAGCCATGCGTTGTTGATAAAGCTGCCATCGTAAATCGTGGGATCGGGACGGAAGGAGACTTCAATTTCGCCAGCAGCGGCCGGAGCTGGCAAAGCTCCTGATTTCGCGGTAATTTGCTTTGCGGGCGAAGCAGTATTTGCCACAAAACCGTCATGGACTGAAGTCCGCCAGAAAGCTTCGAAATCAGCCGTAGGGTGCTGCGATTTCCAGTAAGTCTGGACCAGATCATGCGAGCCCGTGCCCGTCTGGTCGGTAAACATCGCCAACGCTTCATGGCAGTTCCTGCCGTCATAAAGCGGCATGATCATGGGCTGCATTACAGACGCGGTGCCGTCATAGGACTTGGCATCGCTCCATGCTTCCAGATAATGCGCTTCCGGCACATGCCAATGCATCAGGTCCGTGGTTTCATTCTTGTAGTTTGAAAACTGTATGCGCAGCTTGACTTTGTCCACGGCGCTCACAAAGTCGAGATCCACCGGCGCGTTATATGCAGGGTTGCCGCCGATAATCACCAGCGTGTCGACGCTGCCGGCATTCATGTCAGCTATCAACTCTTTAATCGACTGCCCATGCTCCACCGGATCGACTTCAACTGGATCAATATAGGAAACTGTCTGGCCAACGTTGCCCAGCGCCGCATTCATTGCTTGCGCTAGCGCATAGACCGCGGGCGACTGGAATTCTCCAGGAACCACCAGGCATTTGCCTTTATGGTCCGCCAAGTCGGCGGCAACTGCGTCGACAAATTTTTGTTGGTCAGGGTTGAGATTGCCTCCCGCTCCGCCTAAACCAACTTTCGCGGCCAGTGCACGCGCCAGGTTCTCTACTTCAGAGGGCCGCAGCACCAGCCGATGGTCGGCCTTTGCGCCGGTAGTGGAAGGCGCGCTCTCCGCCACATACAGGCGGTTCATCTGGTCGCCATTGTCCAGCTTGCGCCCGCGGATGAAGTCGCGCGAATAGCGCAGAAAGCCCGGGAACCACTCTCCAGAGAGGAAGTCCGCGTCAAGCGAGACGACCACGGCGGCGTTTTCAAACTTGTAAATGGGATCGTAATACCCGCCGAAGGCCAACTTCGATCCGGCACGCATGTTATCGCGATTGACCGGGTCCCAGCGATGCCACTTCGATTGCGGGAAAGCCTGCTGTACGGCCTTCATCTGCCAGCCAAAAGTCGGCGATGTCATGGCGCCGGTAAGGAAACGCAATCCTGCGCCTTGCTTTGCCTTGAGACCGTCATTGTTATTGACTTTGCCATTGACTGCCATGGCAAAGTCGCCCCATGAGCGCAGTTCTCCCATATAGGTCAGCGTGGTGGAGCGGTCAGGATCATAAAGATCCAGGATCGATGCCTGGGCAAAGACGTCCGTCGCGCCCAGACTGGCTGCATGCAGCGGATTGCCTTCAACTTTCGTAGGACGGAATTCGTGAGTTTCTACCAGTAGCGGGAGAGCGTGGCCATGGAACGGCATGGCTGTGGCATAAAAAATCGGCTTGCCGGGAATCAGTTCTTCCGGCTGCCGGACGTAAGGCAGGATCTGTTCCAGCGGCTGCCGCGTGCAACCCGCCAGTCCGGCAAGCGCCATGGACGCGCCGGCCAGCTTGAGAAAGCCGCGGCGCGAGACAGGATCGACCCATTCTGAGGCTTGGCGCGGAAATTCCCGAGTGAGCAGTTCGCCAAAGGCCTCCTGGTCCGCAAGCTCTTCCAAAGTGCGCCAGTACCTTGGCCCTTTGGCTTCGGCCAGCCTCTTACGCACGGTTTCCAGCTCCATGCGGGCCGGCTTGATCTCGCTGGCGGAAATCAGATTAGGTTTTATTTCGCTGTTGTTAGACATTCGTTTCCATTTGTTTCCACCCCTATCGGTGGCAGGTGGAGCAACTGGTTATGTCCTGCACCGAGCGCAGGTGATATTCCTTCCGCAAAGCCGTACCGAGCACTAACTGGTCGGTAAAGGACTCTTTTTTCCCGCCAATCATCGCTTCAACCGGCGCTTCCGTGGTCGGCTGTTGATACTTCATACTGAAAACCTGGTTCTTTGGACGCAGGAACTTCTCCGGCTGCCGATGGCAGTCCAGACACCATTCCATCTGCAGCGTATGTTCCTGGTACATCAACGGCATCGCATCCACCTGGCCGTGGCAGCTGTAACAGCCAATCCCTTTGTTGATGTGAATGCTGTGATTGAAGTAAACAAAGTCCGGGAGATCATGCACGCGGGTCCATTGCAGTGACTGGCCGCTGGAGAAGCTATAACGCACTGGCGCCAGCATGGGAGCGTTGGTCCAAATCTGCGCGTGGCAGTTCATGCAAGTCTTGGTGGGAGGAATTCCGGCAAAGCTCGAATCCTCCACCGAGGTGTGGCAATACCGGCAATCCAGTCCCAAGCCAGCCGCGTGGTGCTGATGGCTGAACGGCACTGGCTGCTCCGGCGCGATACGTTGCGCCGTGACATAGGGTGAGCGCTGGAGCTTCAATACGGCTGCGCCTACTGCGGAGAGCAGCAGTACTACTCCCAGTATGCTGGCGCGAGCCAGAGTATTCGCACTGCGGTGAAAGATCTGTGCCATTGAATAAAATTCGTGTCCGTGAACGCCGTCGTGAAAATTAATCCGCACGAAGCGGAAGCTTCACATTCATCCGTGATCAAGATCATTGATGAAAACGGATGATTATAAACAAGAGTTGCGCATTTCAGCTACCCTCCGCCGAACAAATGCAAAAAAATATTTTTGCATTCAAAAAATCAGCTTCTCTTGATCCTCACGTTTGTTTTTTTATTTTGAAGGGTGAAGCTTCCGCTCTTCTATCTAGCGAAATTGTTCCTCGTTTGGGCTGAGTATCGGGAACAATCGCAGACCGAGCAGCGCCGGCCCAGACCCGATGCCGATTTTGCGCTCAGTCTTGCGGCGGCTCCGTCTGATCTTTTTGCGGATGCATTTCTTTTAGCGCCTCCAGCTCCGGCAGGACATTCAGGTCTTTGTTCCTGCCCGCCGCCCTTTTGGAACGGATGAGGGAATCGAGAGAAGCCACTCGATACTCGCCGCCGAACAGCGGCATGGAAATCGCATCGAGTGCGACAGCCGGGAACTCTCCCAGGCCGGACACGTGACCAAGCAAATCGATGTCGCCCAAGTCAGTTGCAAGAGTGAAGTTCATGCCATTAGAAAGCGTTTTCATGTCAAACACAAAAGGCAGCCCTTCAGGAGCGCCGCGTAGGCGCGGACTATAAGGGCTGAGAGCGCGCACCAACCGCTCCATGTTTTCAGGCGTGCGCTCGTAACAGATGTCAAGGTCTCGTGTGAGGTACGCTGAACCGTGAAGGGTCGCGGCATAGCCGCCAATCACGACGAAGTTAACGCCACGCTCCGAAAGGAGCTTGAGAGTAGCCTCAAAATCGATCATTGATCAGGTGAGCCGATCAAGGTGGCCCCCGCTCGCCGCAACTCCTCTGCGAATTTCAATGCGGCTTCCATTTCGCGAACCCGCTCGGCCGGTGTGCGCGTCAAGCTCTGTAAATTCAGGGTCAAATCCACGCCATACATCTTGGCAGCTTCCATTTTGCTGCCCGGCGGCGGATTCTGCACCAACGCATACAACCGTTCATGTTCTTCGCGAGTCATGGTTCTCTGAACATATTTTAACCCCTTTTAGAGTCGGGTCTCTTTTCGAATTTCGTCCCAATTCGCCCGTTGGCAGGCGCGTCCCCGCATTGATCCACATCCTGGTTCGGGACATGAGCTGAAGCAACGGCCCCTCACCCGGAGGAGCCGTTTGGATTTCTTGCGACATTATTTCCTGAATGACGTTTGAACACTTTCAACAGCTACGGAACGATCTTTTTGATTGAAAATCCCGCCAGACCGGCCTGCCCACCGGCGGCCGTACGGCTCAGCTGTGCTTCCACGTAATAAACGCAGTCATTGGGATTAAAGCCGTCAGAATCAGCCCAAGTGAAGTTGAACGTGGGATTACCCGGCGTGTTTCCCCGCTGGTAAGAAGCGCTTGGGGAAGAAAAATTGCTATCGAAGGTCATCAGGGTAGTGAGCGCGCCGGTGCTCACATTCTGTTGAATCAACGAGAGGAAAACGTGCCCTGCGCCATCATCGAGAAAACGAGCGTCAAAGATGCGGTATTCGATGCTGTAAGATCAGTGGCGAGGTCGCGCACCGGAAGGACGTTGTAACGGATGAAAGCCACCGAACCGACCGGCGCATCATTGCGCAGCTCGACTCGTCCATTGATGTACTTCACCAGATTCGTGCTGTTGGGATCTACTGTGCCGGTTGAACCGATCCAGACTTGGGCATTCGAC
>DASXJO010000435.1:0-8801 GCA_036497385.1 Candidatus Angelobacter sp.
TGCTCTAAACTGAGCGTTTTGGAGACGAGTGGCAATTCCGAGCATATCACGCATTTCATTGTGAATAGCTCTCATGCGGACTAAGGCATTGGGACGAGCCGGACAGTGGACTAATCCAAAGTAGAAGCAGGAATTTGGCGACCGGAATATTGCCAAATTCATGGCTTGCCAGACTCCGGTAATCGTCCGGATGGCGACGGACAGGTGGCCGAAAACACTGCTTAGGACACGCCGTTTCAACTAGTGAATGCTGTGGCTACAAGACTTAGAGTTGTGACACAATTTGAAAGAGAATGATTTGCGCTAGTGGCTAAGTTTTCTCTTATCCGCAAATGGAACAAAGTGAATTT
The DNA here is from genome assembly GCA_036497385.1 of Candidatus Angelobacter sp. Lineage (GTDB taxonomy): Bacteria > Acidobacteriota > Terriglobia > Terriglobales > Acidobacteriaceae > Angelobacter. Next base: position 351 of record DASXJO010000435.1, read on the forward strand.
GAGCGCAAGCAGCGGATAGCCGGCGTTCTTCGCAAACCGTAGAGTGGTGGCGGAGAGAAAAACATGCAAATGCAAATTACATCAGGCAGCCCCGACCAGAAATGGACTCTTGTGTTGGCGCATGAGGCCAAGGCGGACGGTCGCTTTGTTTACGCGGTGAAGTCAACGGGAGTTTTTTGTCGTCCTTCATGCCCCAGCCGGAGGCCGAAGCGCGAGAACGTTGAGTTTTTTGATTCGCCGATGCAAGCGCAGCAAGCGGGCTACCGTCCCTGCCGGCGCTGCACACCGCTCCAGCGCAATCCGCAGGCGCAGAAAGTGGAAGCCGCCTGCCGCTACATTGACCAGAATCTGGACATTATTCTGAGCCTGACGGCGATCTCCCGCCATGTAGCCATCAGCCCGTTCCACTTTCAACGGCTGTTCAAGCGCATTCTGGGAATCAGCCCTCGGGAGTACCAGCAGGCGCGTCGGGCAGGTAAATTTCGAGAGGCGCTGCTTGGCGAAGGCAGTGTGACCGAGGCAATTTATGAAGCGGGCTATAGCTCCAGCAGCCGCGCGTATGAGAGCATTCCGGCCCAGCTGGGCATGACGCCTTCGGTCTTTCGCCGGGGCGGGGAAGGCATTGAAATTCGCTGCACTGTGATTTCGACGGAATTGGGCAAGCTGCTGGTCGCGACGACAGGGCGTGGCGTCTGCTCCGTGCGGTTTGGCGAAAGTGAAGCTGCATTGCTGCGCGAGCTGAAGCGTGATTTTGAGGCCGCCGAGATCCGTCGCGACGATGCAGGGCTGGAACCCGCGGCAAAACAAATACAACAATTACTAAAGGGATCGACTGCACCTTTGAATATTCCGCTGGACCTGCGCGGCACAGCTTTTCAGCAAATGGTATGGAAAGAGCTGCAACGCATTCCGTCCGGGCAGACGCGCAGTTACACGGAACTGGCTAAGACGATTGGGCGGCCAAGAGCTGTGCGCGCCGTGGCGAACGCCTGTGGCTCCAATCCTGTTGCTGTCGTTGTCCCATGCCATCGCGTAGTGCAAAAGAACGGCAGTTTGGCCGGATATCGCTGGGGAGTGAAGAGGAAAGCGGCGCTGTTGGATCGGGAGCATTCAGCAGTTGGCACTCAGCCCTCAGCAAAAGCAAAGAGCAATTAGCATCTGGCAATTGGCTCTTGGCTTTTAGCTCTTGGCCTTTAGCCAACCAGGCTGACATGGCTCGTTTTGCTAATCGCTAAGTGCTAATTGCTAAAGGCTATTTGCTATTTGCTTAAAAGAAACGAAAATCCTTCGAACTTGTATTCTGACCAGTGCTCGGCTTTGATCGGCTTCATCTTTCCGCTGCGGGCTTGCTTGATGGCGGCGAGCACGCGCGGCAAGTCGGCGGGATCGGCAACGGGAAGGTTATGCGCCGGCAGCAGTAGCTTCGCCTCTAGCGCCGCCATCTTTTGGATGGACGCTTCATATGCGTCGAGATTGGTCTCGGGACGGAAGAGGAAAATCGCCCCAGGATAGTACATGTCGCCCGTAAAGAGCAGTTTGTTTTGCGCGTCCCAGAGTGAAATGGAATCGGGCGTGTGGCCGGGAGTTGAAATCACCTGCAGCACGCGCCCACCAAGGTCGATCTTTGAGCCGTTGTGAATCCAATCAGTGATGTGGAACGGCTTTACTGAATATCTTTTGGGATCAAAGCCGGCGGGCAGTTCGCCGCAGATTGCTCCGGGAGCAATCTCTTCCTGCGCCGCCGCGACGGTGCCTCTGGCATGTTCGCGGGTGAAAGCTGTGTCCATCCCGTAGATTTTGCCGAAGCGCCAATTGTCGCTCACGTGATCGTTGTGCGTGTGCGAATTCAGGACGCTCACCGGCAAATCGGTAAGGCCTTCCACTACTTTTTTGATATTGCTGATCCCCATGCCGGTATCAAAGAGCAGAGCCTGTTTTTGGCCGACAATCAGGTAGGAAATCACCTCTTCCTGCTGATGCGGTTCGTAAATGGCGAAAAGGCCGGGGCGGATGCGATAGACCTCAAACCATTTGTCCGGGGCATTGACCCGTTCGAGCTTGCTATAGGCCGGGCGCGGCAGATCGCGGCACCACTCCGGTTTCTGGCCAGACTGAGAAGCAAGGAGCGCGATAAGAATGCTCACGGCAAGATACATTTGTCATCCCTGACGAACAATATTTCAGGCAAGAATACTCGTTTTGGCGCGTATCGGGTAATCGGCAGGACAAAATAAAAAGACGTCCCGTTGCGGGGACGCCTTTTCAAAAAAAGGAAGCTCGCTGTTTATTGTTTGGGTTGGCTCTGCTGCTGTTGCTGCTGCTGCATGCGTTGTTCCTGCTGTTGCACCATGACGTCGAATTTTTTCTTCTGATCGTCATTCAGCGCGCTGCGAACCTGGGCGATTGTGCCTTCGCGGATCGTGTGAATTTTTTGGATCTTCTCATCGCGCGCCATCGTGTTGTCCTGCACCACGTTCATGGCCTTGGAACGCTGGTCTTCAAGGGCAGTCTTTACCTTGGCCTGCTGGTCGGCGGAAAGGTTCAACTGCTGCGCCAGAGACTGCACCTGATCGTCAATGCTGGGGCGTCCGGCAGCCGATGGGCTCTGCGACTGAGTTGCCGCTCCGGGCTGCTGTCCTGGTTGCGCGCTCTGTCCGGGCTGTGACGGCTGAGTTGAAGGCTGTGACGGCTGCATGCCTGGTTGCTGTGCCTGAGGCTGCATGGGTTGTGTCGCTTGGCCGCCAGATGGGTATTGTGCGAATGCTCCCAATGCGAACAAGAATGTGCAGGAAATGACTGCGGTCCTGATAGTTTTCACGTAAATGGTCTCCTTAGCGCGTGGTGCGGCCAGTTCTTTTAAGATGCTGGTTTTCGCTTAGAGGAGGGTAGACCAACACACGGAGAGAAAATTATTGCAGAGAAGCTGCTTCAGCAGCTCAGGAACGGCAGCAGCTCTGGTCTAACCGATCACAATAAATAAAGGGCGTCCGCAATGCGAACGCCAGTCATTATCTTTCAGACCTTATTTATGGTCGTGATCGTGATCTGAGTCCTGGCCGTTCTTTCCGTGCATATTATTTTCCATGTCTTTTACCATGGCATCGAACTTGGGTTTCTGTTCGTCGGTCAGGACATCGCGCACCTGAGCATGCACCGCGTCATGCATTTCCTTCATCTTGGCACGCTTGTCCTCTTTCGATAGGGACTCGTCTTTCATGGTAGTTTGCATCTTCTGGTGGTTTTCTTCCAGGATCGACTTCACCTTGGTTTGCTGATCGGCCGTGAGGTTCAGCTTGGCCGTGAGTTCCTTCATCATGTCGTCAGAGCTGCGCATGCGGCCATCCATTTGTCCGCCATGCTTGTGTTCTCCGCTTTCCTGCGCCGGAGAAGTCTGCTGAGCAAGTGCCGCCATGGACAACAGGCAAGCTGCAAGTAGAGTTAAAAGTCGCATCGGTTTCATATGTGATTTTCCCTTTCGCTGCTTATGGCGATTCGATACACCCAGTGCGGTGAGGAGTTGGTGGCCCATCGACCGCGCAAAGCCATACCTATAAGAACACAATTGGGCGCAGATTGGGAATTTCTGAGCCAATTGGTAATCTTTGAATTTTGGCGATTCCGGCAATCACCACAATCGGTGGTAAGGTTTTTCTCGTATGAATTCTAACGACCCATTTCTCCAGGCCGCGATTGAAGAAGCCAAACAGGGGTTCGCGGAAGGCGGTATCCCCATAGGCTCCGTGATCGTCCACAACGGCAAGATCATTGGGCGCGGGCATAACCGTCGCGTGCAGAAAGGCAGCAGCATCCTGCATGGAGAAATGGACGCGTTGGAAAATGCCGGACGCCAATCCGCAGCGTCTATCGCGAATGCGTGCTTTATACCACGCTCTCGCCGTGCTCCATGTGTTCCGGAGCGATTCTGCTCTATGGAATTCCACGCGTCGTCATCGGCGAGGATAAAACGTTTATGGGAGAGGAAGATCTTCTCCGTTCACGCGGCGTGGCGGTTGAAATAGTACAGAGCGACGAATGCATCCGCATGATGGAAGAGTTCATTCGCAAGAATCCAACGCTGTGGAACGAGGATATTGGTGTTTAGGCAATTCGCTCGTTCTCTATCGGGCTCGTTTAGCCTTCGAATCGCGCGACGCTATTTCAACCGAACTGAAAGCACGCGCGCAGAAGAAGCGACGAAAGCTACGAACGCACGGGAGGTAAGGAGATGGCAAGGCGCAAAATTTTTCCGGAATTGATGGAAGGCGTAGCCGCCATGGGAGCGCAACGCCAGGAAAAACTCACTCTACGCAATTACAAGGTCAAGGCCACGCGGCTTCCCCGTGTCAACGCTAAGACTATTAGAGACACGCGTGAACGATTAAATGTTTCCCGCCCGGTGTTCGCGCGCAAGCTCCATATCAATGAGCGCACGCTGGAAAAATGGGAGCAGGGGCGCGCCAAACCAAATCCCCAGGCAGCCACGCTGCTGCTGCTAGTGCGCCGGTATCCGGACACGTTGGATCGTTTGGAAGACATCGCTGGCAGGTGATTCAAAACCATGCGCGATTACCGCGCGTCGGTGAACCTTCCTGTGGCTAAGCATTCAAGCGTGCTTTGCCTCAGCGTTATAATGCGGCAAAATCCTGCCTAATACTTCCAGCTTCCATCCGCGCCTTTTGGAGCATTCAGAGTGATGTGGTTCGCCATGACCCGCAGCAGTTCGGCCTGGTTCAATGGCGTCCAGCCGTGGCCCTTCATCGGCCGGCCGTATTCAAATGATCCGCCGTACGGAGGATTGTTGGTGCGCTTGAGAAAATCTTCCAGCCGGTAAACCGCCAGGTTCAGGTAGAAATTATCCATGTCGCCGCAGTAGAGATGCAGCTTGCCGACAAGTTTGGGGCCAATGGTTGGCCAGTTATTTTGCAAATAGTCTTTCAAATCGTAGCCGTGCTCGCGCATATACGCTGCAACAGTGGGGTCGATTTTGCCGGTACTCTTGTCCCACAGCGGCTTGGGATAACCATCCACTCCCACGGGACCATATACGGCTTCCCAGGCTTCAAACTGCTCGCCAGAGCGCCCGTGAGAGCCCAACACTTCTTCCAGTTGGCTCATCTGCCGCACGGTTACATCTGTTTGCCCTTCAACAGTGCGGGACATCGGACGTTCCGGGATTGGCGGATCATAACCCGGCGCGAGAAAGGCGTTTACATCGCCATAAATATCGACAATTCCATAGCGGGTGAAATCGACTGGATCAGGGAAAAAAGTCCACGTCCCACCAAAAAACTCAGGATGATAAACCTGAAGCGCGAGCGACTCCCATCCGCCGGTTGAGCCGCCGGAAAGCACGCGCGCATACGGCTGCCGGATAATACGGAAATGTTCCTCAATATAAGGAATCAGCTCGTTCATGATGGCGTCGCCATAGGGGCCGTTGTTGGCTGAGTTCACGGCGTAAGAGTCGTCAAAATAGACGGTCGGGTGCTGGAAGGTGACGGCGATCATGCGCGGAAAGCTCGCGGCAGTCCAGCGCTGGTACAAGTCAGGCCCGGAGATGCGGCCTTCGCGCAGCGGCAGGTCCGCCGGGGATTGCTCGGTGGAAAACCCCAGCGGGGCGCGCAGGCTGAAGTGTCCCTGCTCATAAAGCACGGGATAGTGCGCGGTGGGATGGGCTTCATAACCTTCCGGCAGCAGCACCGTGGCGCCCAGATAAATAGGCTGTCCCCAGAACTGGGTCAGCAGCTTGCTCTGGATTTTGATGTGCTTTACGTATTGCGTATCGCCCGGCGGAAGCGTGGTGGGAATTTTATGGTTAAGGTTCAGCCTGATCTCATATCCGGTAAGCGGATCCAAATGGAAGTGGCCGGCGTCGCTAAAGAGGTTTCCCGGCGATTTGTTGAACTGCTGGCCTTCCCATTGATCCATATGCGCCCAGATGGTATGGCCGTCAGACCGCTGGAACCGCGTATAAACATTGAGCAACGCCTGCACGTAATAGTCGCCGGCGGGAAGCTCGCGTACCGATTTCAGGGGGAAGCCGAGCGTCAGTGCGTCGAGCATGGCAGCCTGCCCGGGTTGCAGGTTCTGCAGGTCCACGGCAATCATCTCTGTCCGGGACCGCCATGAACCCACCTGGAGCCGCAGTTCGGGGTCATTGGCCCTCGCAATGATCACAAACAGTCTCCCGGTAATGGGTTGCGAACCAGACTGTTGCCCGGTCGGGAGGGTGATTTTGAACGTGATGCTGGAAGCGGCGGCACTTGCTGAAAGAGCTAAGCTAAGCAAAAGACAGGCTATTGGGAGCTTGGTCCAGCGTCGAACAAGATTCATGGTTTCTCCGGGGGAGCTAAAAGGAAGTATACGGCGGGAAGGAATTGTTCCATCCATTTGCGGGGTGAGATTCTCGATTCCTGCCTCCGTGCCGCCGCAGGAGAAAATGGCCATTTGCTGTCCCAGCCCATGACCTATTTTTTACAAACAGCCAAAACGCATCCGACTATATAATGTCCCGACGGCGAGGTGCCTTATTCGCAAGGTATTCCATTTTGAATCTCCACGGGCACGGTATAAAGCCGATGCCGCGATCGTCTGGTGCTTCGACCATCGTTTTGACGTGGTACTCCACAAACTGACCAAGCGCATTGGCGTGGAATTTTTTGATCCCATTTTGGTTGCCGGAGGCGCCAAGTGCCTGGCCGGCAATGATCTGGAAAGAGACAGGCAGTTCGTGCTGGAACAGGTGCGTAAGTCCATCCAGTTGCACGGGACGCACACGGTTTTACTGATGTTACATTCCGATTGCGGCGCTTACGGCGGCCTGGCGGCATTTGACAATGACACCGCACAGGAAGCCGAGAACCATCGCAATGATCTGCATCGCGCCGTGGATTTTCTGCAGGCGCAAATTCCGGAGTTGACGATCCGGGGATTCTTTGTGGATTTTGAAGGCGTCTGGGAAGCAGATTACAGCAAGGACAGCGCAATAAGTGCCTGACTGACGAAGGGGTAAGCGATGTTTCACGGGGTCCAGGGGGAATACAGGTGGCTGGAAACGGCTGCCCATGAAGTATATGACGTTTTGCAGGTATGTCCCGCGGTAGCGGCAAACAAGAATGTTGTGATCACCTCTTTTGACTCTTATCCGCTTCAGCCAACTTCAGAAGAAATGCAGCGCGGATGGCGTACGTCCGGACGGTCCCTGCATATCCCGGTGAGCGATAACGTTTCCGCCATACCATTTGAGGTTTTTGACGAGTGGTACATCTTTACCTCAGACTCCCCGGAACGCGACTACAAAATCTTTGTAAAGCAAGATTGGTTTACCCTTGGCCCGGCCCAAACGGTTTACTCGCGCACAGGCAACGCCTTTGACCTGAAACGCATGCAGCGCTGGTTTTGGCAGGAACTGGAAGAATCTAAGCCGGAATCCTATCTGGGCCGCGGCAGCCGGCTGAAATTTGTCAGCCGAAATCCAGAATACTTCAATACCGTATTGCGAGGGCTGAGTTCGTTGGCCCGCGTCCGCGCCAAATCAGCCAAAGCCCCGGCTTGATTCTTTCCACTTTGCGCAAACGTTCGTTCTGCGAGCCTATCCCCTAAGCCGACGCCGAACAAGTTTGAAAGAAAAGTATTGGCCGATTTCGCGCAAGATTGCCCACATCCGTCGTTCTGAAAAGCAGTGGGAACTGCCACCGCCGCTGTGGTGTCTGATTCTCACGTGGGTGTTCTATGAAGACTCATTGGCTTCTTGCAACACTGTTCTCTACCGTCCCTTTATTTGCGTGGCAAGGAACTTCACCGCAGGCTGCGCTGGAAGAACTGGCCACCGCCACTAAGCCTGAGGCAATTGCCCGCCATCTTCCTGAGCCGGTGCAGAAGCGCATTGAAGTCCTGCCCAAATTACAAAAAGAAAAGGTGATGGAGCAACTCCTGGAAATGAAGAACACGCAGCTGGGCGGCTGCTCGGTCCGGCCGGCGAACGATTCTGAAGGCTGGGAAATTCTGGATGCAGATGGCAACAGCAAGGGTAAGGTGAGGCTCGCGAACGCATTCATTTCCGGCGTTGAAGCGTTGCTGCCTTTGCAGCTTGAATTCTCTGATGGCACTCAGGAGTTCATCGTCACCATGCACCTTGAGGATGATGAATGGCGCATCGATGACTTTGGGCCATGGGAGAAAAACGATCTTGGCTTGGCAAAACTGCTGCATCAGCCCAGTGATATGGAACAAAACGAGACTGCTGCGACAGAGACTATACGTACTTTGATAGGAGCGCTCCAGCGGTATGCTTCCCGCTTCCCCAGAATGGGATTTCCCTACAATCTTCGCGCCCTGACCGTTTCCATGGAACCCGAGAACGTCTATTTAGGCCAGGACCCACCGCTGGATGAGTCGTTGGCTGCGGAGCCCTTGATCAAGAATGGCTACATTTTTCAATACCTGCTCACT
>DASXJO010000436.1:0-10029 GCA_036497385.1 Candidatus Angelobacter sp.
TATTGGAACTCAGTGCCCTATCCAGAATCGCGCCGCATTCTTTGGGATCGTCAATACGGAAGCCGACAGCGCCGCACGCCTCCGCAAATTTCACGAAGTCGATGGGAGCAAGATCCACGCCGAATTCCGGATTGCCGAGAAAGACCATCTGCTCCCACTTAATCTGTCCGAGCGTGTTGTTCTTGATCACAACAACGATGATGGGAAGTTTGTATTTCACGGCGGTTACGAGTTCCGCCATGAGCATGCTGAACCCGCCATCGCCGATAAACCCAACGCACTGGCGCTCCGGGTGGGCGATCTGCGCGGAGATCGTGTAAGGCAGTCCACATGCCATGGTGGCCAGAGTGCCGGAGCAGGAGTACATCTGGCCGCGTTTGGCCAAAATGTGGCGTGCCCACCAGCTAGTAATGGTGCCGCTATCTGAGCTTACGATCGCATCACTGCGTAGCCGCTTCCCTAACTCGTGGGCAATCACTTGCGGCTTCATGGGTTTTTCCATGTTGGATGACCGCTTGTGCATCAACTCCCACCACTCTTTCATGCCCTTCTGTGCGGTCTCCAGAAAGCTGCGGTCTTTATTGCGATTGACCAAAGGCAGCAGCGCTTCCAGTGTGCGACGGCTGTCTCCTACCAGGCCGACTTCAACGTCATAGCGCAACCCAATGCGCACAGGATCAAGATCTATCTGGACTGCTTTCGCTTTGCCGGGTTTGGGCATGAACTCGATATAAGGGAAGGACGAGCCCACGATCAACAGTGTGTCGCACTCTTCCAGAGCTTCCTGTGAAGGTTTAGTGCCAAGAAGCCCGATGCCGCCGGTGGTGTATGGACTCTCATCGGGAACAGCCGCTTTGCCCAGCAGCGCCTTCACAATGGGAGCGCCAAGTTTTTCCGCAGCTTGCTCCAAAACGTCTGTCGCATGCAGGGCGCCTTGTCCGGCAAGGATGGCAATTTTTTTCCCGGCGTTCAGTACATCGGCGGCGCGGCGCAGATCGGCGTCGTTGGGAAAGTGCCCGCTATCAGCGTGAACAAGCGACACATGGCCTTTGATATTACGCTTGGAAGCGGTTTTGCGCTCGGCCTTCATGTCCTGAATGTCAGTAGGAAACGCGATGTGCGCGACCTTGCGATAGACGGTGGCAGTACGGCAAGCAAGTTCCGTCACGTTTTCAACATGGGTTGGACCCATTACACGCGTGTTGTAAGCAGCCACATCCATGAAGAGACGGTCCAGAGCTACGTCCTGCTGGGTAAAGGTGTCACTCAGATCGTGATATGGCAACCCAGTGATGGCCAATACAGGTTGGCCATCGAGCTTGGCGTCATAAAGTCCATTGAGCAGGTGAATGCCTCCAGGACCTGAGGTGGCGAGACACACACCTAACTTCCCCGTGAATTTGGCGTGAGCGCAGGCCATGAACGCGGCAGCTTCTTCATGCCTTACCTGGACAAAACGGATTTGCTCCTGGTGCGTGCGCAAAGATTCCATAATGCCGTTGATGCCGTCTCCGGGCAAACCAAAAATGACATCGACTCCCCAATCGATCAATCCCTCAATCAACACATCGGCAGCAGTTTTGGCCATCGCGTAATCTCCTTATCCCTGGACTATAAGAATTAGGATGCGAGGCAACCACACGCTGTTTTCGCGATTGGGTTGAGAAAACTCAAATGCTGCTCCACTGTGTTGGTTCTTGAAATGAATCAAACTGTTTTCTGTGGTGCGTGATGAGCGCGCATAAAGTACAATAGAGAAAAGGGCGGGCTGCTTGGCTCTCCTCTCAAAAATTCAAGTATCAGGAGTGCTCATGGCTGGAAGCTCTCGAACCACCTTTGCAAAGCGCCAAAAAGAGCGGCAGCGGCAGGAGAAGCAGGCTGAAAAAGCCCAACGCAAGCTGCAACGTAAAACTCAGGACCAGGAGACGGATCCCAACGCTCCTGAAAAGCCCAAAGACCTCACCGTTACCTATAACGAAGAAGGCATCCCTGAAGGTTTCGGCTTTCACGATTTTTAGAGACCTTGGGCGGGGGCTCCGCCCAAAGGTGTAGTATTAAGTAGCAGTTAGTTGTCCTCGACTCAGATAGACATTTCCCGCACTCGTCCCTGCCTATTTCTGCTGAGAACAGCACCACCCTAAGCAACAACGACAAAGGAGTCGCAGTGAAGAAGATTTACGTTGGCAATTTTTCATTCCACATGACAGAACCTGAACTCCGGGCGCTGTTTGAGCCTTTTGGAGCCATTGACAGCGCATCGGTGGCGACCGATCGCGATACAGGCCGGTCCCGCGGTTTCGGTTTTGTCCAGATGCCCAACGACGATGAAGCAGAAAAAGCGATGGCAGCGCTGAACGGCAAAGACTCCGGCGGACGGGCGCTTACGGTAAATGAAGCGAGACCGCAGGCTCCCCGCAGCGGGTTTGGGGGCGGCGGTGGTGGTGGCCGGGGACGTGGAAACGACCGTGGTGGCGGCAATGATCGCGGACCGCGTCAGCGTCGTGAACCCCGTTGGTAAGACCCAGCGTAGCAAGGCGTATGCGAGGAACAGCAGAAGCTGTTCCCAATGAGACACCTATGGAAACCGTTGTCTGCGGCAAATGCGGACAACGGTATGCCATCCGCATTGAATCTCTGCCGCAAGACGCGGAGCTCTCGCGAAAGCAGATGTCCTTTCTGGCTGACAAGCTTGTGTGGGACCACATTCAGGAACGAAAGCACCAGGGAACCATCGAACTGCCGAGCCTTTGAAGATCGAGGTTGATCTGGGCGGACTCACGTTGTGAAAGATTAGAAATTCATGGGACAGGCTGGCCTTTTGAAATTTTTCAGCCCAGGAATGCAATATGGCTGTTGACAACAATGGGACAGCGACCGCCAAAGTGGAGGGCCACAGCGCCATCTTTTCCGTGCTGCGGCAATTGCTTCAACCCTATGAGAGCGAATTGGCCATACGCACTGACAAGCCTGGGAACTGCTATCTGGAAACCCGTTCGTCCAGCATGAACGGCCGGCGGATGTTTTTTGCGGGCGCGAAAATCAAGAAAAATTACGTCAGCTTCTACCTTCCTGCTTTATATATGTTTCCCGATCTCTCAGACCGAATTTCCCCATCACTCAAGAAAACAATGCAGGGACAAGCTTGCTTTAACTTCACCACCGCGAATCCGGACTGGTTTGAGGAACTGGGAAGGCTGACGCAGGCCGGATATCAAAAGCTGAAGAGCGAAAAGCTGTTGTGATGGGCCACAAGCTCCTGAAAGCGAAGTAGTAAACCTTAGTAATGCGTCTCCCAGCAATTGCACCAAGATTGTGCTATACTGATCTTGCTTTAGATCCGCGGTTGCAGGGCTCCTGAAGATCGAGATCTGGTCCGGGAATCCCACACTGACTTACCTCCGATTGTCTACGGCGAAAATTGAAAATATATCGGCATGAGATCACTCTGCGCTGACGTTTTGATAAACGTCTCTGACAGCACCCGCCGCCGATCAAGAGAAAGCAAAAAACTCTAAGTGTCTACGTTTAAAGAACTTCCCATATCTCCATATTTATTGGATCGCCTCCGTGCGTCCGAATTTGTAACTCCCACTGAAGTCCAGGCGGCCGCGATTCCGCATGCCGCCAGCGGCAAGAATGTTGTCGCAACGGCCCAGACCGGCACCGGCAAGACCCTTGCCTTCCTGATTCCCGTGATGGACAAGCTGATGCAGCAGACAGAATCGCGGCCTGGCGCCCTGGTTCTGGTGCCTACCCGTGAGCTGGCACTGCAAATTGGCAAGCAATATGAACAACTTCGCGGCAAGAAACTGCCGCCTGCAGCGCTGCTGATTGGCGGCGTGGCTGAAAAATCACAACTACGGGCTGTGCGCTCCGGAGCCAAGCTGATCATCGCAACGCCCGGCAGGTTTGAAGACCTGTTTGACCGGGAATTAATTTCGCTTACCGGCGTAAAGATCCTGGTGCTGGACGAAGTGGACAGAATGCTCGACATGGGATTTATCCCAGCCATCCGCAGGATTGTGAGCCGGCTGCCGAAGCAACGCCAGACTTTGTGCTTCTCCGCTACGCTGGAAGCCTCTGTTGAACATCTGGTTGACGATTACGCTCGCGGCGCTGTCCGGCTGGCTTTTGGCTCAACCAAGCGGTCTTCTGAATCAGTGAATTTGACCGCGTACGAAGTCCATGCCGACCAGAAGCTTTCACTCTTGAAGCGTCTGCTCAATGAGGAAACCGGGCGCACCCTGATTTTTGTCCGGACTAAGAGAGCTACCGAGCGGTTGGCTGAAAAGCTGAATCGCCAAGGCATGGCTGTAAGCGTGTTGCATGGCGACAGAAGCCAGTCACAGCGGAACAGCGCTCTTACGGCCTTCCAGCATGGAACATCGCGTGTTCTGGTGGCCACCGACGTAGCTTCACGCGGAATCCACGTTGACGATATCGCCCAGGTCATTAATTACGATCTGCCCGCGATACCGGAAGACTTTATTCATCGCGTGGGTAGGACGGGAAGGGCCGGGGCTACAGGCTCTGCCATCACGTTCTTCTCAGGGGTGGAGCGCTCTGACATCGCCAGGATCGAGCGGACACTGCAACTGAAGATGCGCCGCGGGCACGTTGATACCGGGTTGGTCCGGGAAGAACGAGCCATGCCGGTGGATGTTTCCAGCATGCGGGCGGAGCCGGTTAAGCCTGGATCCAGGATGGTTCGCCTTCCGGGAGAGGTCTTTCAGCGGTATACGGTTTAAAATCAACTTATGGCAGGCGAAAACGTCTCCCAATCAGGTAATTTTCGGGTCTTTGGCGGTATTCCCGCCGAGACCCGTTGTAATTAGGGATGCACTTGACAGATTCTCCTATAGAATAGAATCATGTCCACCCAAAATGATCCTAAAGCTGACCTGCTGGTAAAAACGGCCGATTTTTACCGGCGCTCCATTGCCAATTACGGGCAATTTACAAGAACAGAAAGAAAGCCGCGCACCAAGAAACAGCTGGAACAGAGACTCCAGACCATTCTCAAGGAAATCGATTCGCTTGGCGCTAAGCCCGTTTCCGCAGATTGATAATAGAATCCTGAAAGCAATCCAGAGGCGTCTTCGACCCTCTGAGTAACTGCGTTCAACGGAGCACGAACCGTGACCCGCTGCCGATTAAGTCCCAGGGCAGTTAAACCATCTTCCAGGATGGGACCGCATAAATATGGCCAAGACTCGCCAATTTACCCGGTCCCGCCCGTAATCTTTGCTCGCCCGCGACGCGAGAGGGAAATCACTGTTGGCCACCCACGATAAATTCGACCCTGATTGGAAACAAGTAGATCCGGAAGACGAGGACAAGGAATACCTCACTCCAAATGAAGCCAGCAGCTTTATTGGGACGGAGGTGTCTTCCGCGGATGACATTGATGACCTGGTAATGACGCTGGATACCGAAGGCATTGATTTAACGGAAGGCGAGCTGCCTTCACAACGCCGCAGAAAGACCGGCTTTGGACTGGACGACCAGGAAGAACTGGATACCAGCGCCGCTCCCAGCGTGCTGGATAAGACCAGTGATCCGGTACGCCTTTACCTGCGCGAAATGGGCACGGTGCCCCTGCTTACGCGCCAGGGCGAAATCGAGATTGCCAAGCGATTTGAACGTGGACATCTCAGGGTGCTCAAAGCAATTTCACGTTGTCCAATTGTTATCCGTGAGATCAAAGCTCTTGGCACAGACCTTGAGTCAGGCGCGCGTTCCATAAAAGAGATAGTCGTTTTCAATGAAGAAGACGTCACTGACGATATTCTTTCCGCGCGTACTCAAGCCACTATTGATGAAATACAAAAGATGGTGGAACACTACAACAAAGCCCAGAAGCTGGAGGACAAACTTGCAGGCATCAGCCGCAAGCAAAATCCCAAACCATATCGCCGTTGCCAGTGGAAGCTGGGGCGGGAAAGGGTTGCGGTTTCACAGGTCATACGCAGCTTCAAGTACACTCCGCAGGAAAGAAAACGGCTGATCGATCGTGTGACGACCACCACCGACACCATGCGCTCGCTGGATCGCCAGGCGCAACGGCTGGAAAAGAAAATTGACGGCACGCGCAACGAAGAGCATCGCGCTGAGTACAAGCGGCAGCAGAAAAGCTGCCTTTCCGACCTGAAACAGCTGGAGCAAGAAGCCGGCGTCAGCTACAAAGAGCTTTGCCGCACACAACGTGAAATCACGCAAGGAAATGTGGACGCGGAATATGCCAAGCGCGAACTGGTGGAAGCAAACTTGCGTCTTGTGGTTTCGATTGCCAAGAAATATACGAACCGCGGGCTGCAATTCCTGGATTTGATCCAGGAAGGCAACATGGGCCTGATGAAGGCCGTGGACAAATTTGAGTATCGGCGTGGATACAAGTTTTCAACCTACGCAACGTGGTGGATCCGTCAGGCGGTAACGCGGGCGATTTCAGACCAGGCGCGCACAATTCGCGTTCCTGTCCACATGATTGAGAACATTAACAAGCTGCTTCGCGCCTCGCGACAGTTGGTGCAGGAACTCGGCCGCGAACCAACGTCAGAAGAAGTAGCGCAGCGCATGGACATTCCGGTCTCGAGCGTCCGCAAGGTGTTGAAGATCGCGCAGCAGCCTATCTCACTTGAAAGCCGCGTGGGAGAGGAAGAAGATTCGCGTCTGGGCGATTTCATTCAGGACACGACAGGCGTTTCTCCGGCCGAAGCCATGATCCGCGTGAACCTGAAGGAGCAGACTGCCAGCGTTTTGCGAACGCTCAATCCGCGGGAAGAGCGCATCATCAAAATGCGCTTTGGCCTGGAAGATGGGTCTGAGCATACGTTGGAAGAAGTGGGACAAAACTTCCAGGTAACGCGCGAACGCATCCGCCAGATTGAGGTCAAGGCTCTGCGAAAGCTGCGTCACCCTTCGCGCTCGCGCAGGCTGCGGGCGTTCGTGGATCGGAAGACCTTCGGCGAAATAGACTGAGCCGCTGTGGTTGAGTGGCGCCGCGATCCTACCATTCAGCGGAGATGATATTTTGAGTTGCGGGGCTGCCGATCCGTGCACATGGTTCGGCAGCTACTTACCAACCCGAAAGCTGATTCCTGACTCCTATTCACAATGAAGCAAGTTGCTTGGGGGATCCTGATAGGCTGCCTTGTTTCCATGGGCAGCCTCTGCCGCGCGCAAGAGAGCCCGCACGATGCCAAGGACAGGGACAGCGGCGCGGTAAAAGTGCAGATGCATAACGTGATGTATCACTTTACCGATCAAATAGCAGTGCACCTGATCAATCTTGGCGGAAGCCTGGTGCCCACGAGCCCTGGCCACATCCCTGTTTTTGACGACAAGAACTCTTTTGAAATCCAGATTACCGCCGCCGAGATGACGATGGATCCGCAATCCCTGGCGAACGTACTCAATAGTCACGTCTTCTCTGCCAAAGATGCGCCGCTGAAAGATATTTCTATAAGTATTGAAAAAGGCCATCTAAAAGTAAAAGGCAAGCTGCACCAGAAAGGCGATCTCGGTTTTGAAACTGAAGGGCAGCTCAGCGCTACATCTGATGGCAAGATCAGGCTTCACGCGGAAAAAATCAGAGCGTTGCATCTGCCGGTGAAAGGATTGATGGACGCGTTCGGGCTCGATATAGCCAACCTGATCAAGAATGGCAAGGTGCGCGGGGTGCAGGTAGAAAAGGACGACCTGATTCTTGATCCGGCAGAGATCCTGCCGCCGCCGCGAATTTCCGGCAAGATCACAGACATTCATCTGGACGGCAACAACATTGTGCAGATTTTCGGCGAGCCCAGGAAGTATCCGTGGGTCAAGGTTCCCGCGCAGAATTACATGGCGTATCGCGGCAACAAGCTGCAATTTGGAAAGCTAATGATGTCCGATACCGATCTTTTGTTGATTGATCCCGCTCCCAAAGATCCGTTCGACTTTTACCTGGACCGCTACAAAGACCAGCTCGTGGCCGGATACAGCAAGACCACGCCATCTTTCGGGCTGAATGTTTATATGGTTGACTTCAAGAAGCTGAAAAAGACTTCTGCGCCGGCCAACGCAGCCAAAAAAGCGAAATGAGATCTGGTTGTATTGGCGCGCAGGCGTAAACCTTTTAAAACATTCCGCCAGTATTTACCGTGAGCGCGCTCAGCGCGAGCTCTAGCTTGGTAATCGCCTCGTTTAATTCCGGATGTATAGCGCCGAACTTTTCACTCAATGACGTCAATAACTGATGAGCGCCTGTGATGTGCTGTATCGGTTCTGAGAGTGGCTGTTCGCCCATCCTGGGTTCATCGCTTTTCGGATCCATTGCAAGTACCTCCTTAACGAGCCTTTTGCCAGATGGATGTTACATTCATTATCCCACGCGCATCGCCCGAAGGCCGCAGGCAGTTCATGCTTTGCCGCTCATGACGCGAGGCGCATATCCCTTCCAGATGTGGATGGTTGCGTAGCTGCGGTATGGACTCCACCGGCAGAATGCCTGCTCCAGCACGGCATGGGCGATCATAGCTTTGTCTTTATCCTTGCTCAGGGCCTTACGTAAAATCAGATCGCCTTCAGGCCAATGGTCGTGACTGGCGGCGGTACGCATGAGAATGTAACCGGCGGTCCACTTCCCTATTCCTTTCAGCGCCAGCAGACGGTCTTTTATTTCTGCGTGTTCAAGACACTGCTCTCCATGTTCCACAAAGAATGCAGCCAGGGTTTTCACAGTTTCCATTCGACTGCCGGGAACTCCCAAGCCGGCAAGATCCGATTGCGCTATTTGTTCCGCAGTGGGAAAAAGCCAGGATGATTCATTCAACTGTATTCCAGCAGCACGCACCAGACGTCCCGTCAGCGTTGTTGCAGCCGGAACGGAAACCTGCTGGCCCAGGACGGCGCGCATGGCGATTTCCAAAGCTGACCATCCGCCGGGCACTCGCAACCCGGACTGTTTTTTTACCAAGCCACCGAGCCCCGAGTCGCGACAAAGGAAGGCTTCGATCGGCATGGTGTTCACATCTGGCTTGAAGATCTGTTTTGCGCCACTCTCCACCAAGCGGCGCGCGCTGGTCTCGCCGGAATATGCAACCTGCAAAACCGCTGCATCGGCGTGGTACGTCACGGAAAACGTGTGTGCGCCGCCAGCATCGGATATGGTGCGCGTGTAGGCCGAATCTGTGACTGTTTCCACGCCGGGAATCGCGCGCAACCGCAAGAATGCGAGCAGAGATTCCCAGTCAAATGGCTGCTGGACGGGAAGGGTGAAGGTGTTCATTGCGGCAGGTTGCGTTGATCTCACCTAAACCAATTGAAGCCCAGCTGAAATTGAACCGTATTGATTCCCGGATTCGGGACCGTTAAACCGGCATTGGAGATATGTTCGTAACGAACTCCGGCAGTAACGGCGCGGCGCTGATTATTGAAGAACTGAAAGCCCAGCGTGCCATGGGTTATAAAGTTTACGTGCGACGTATTCAGCGGCACTGCGTGGTTGCTAAAAAGAACTCCGCCGCCCAATTCGAGATACGGAACAATACGCTCAGAACCAGTAAAGTTCCACTTTAAGTTGAGTGGATTAAATGCAGCGGCGTAGGCGTTTTGAGCTGGAGCGGGCTGCCACAGGTAATAGACGGGAATGAGGTCGGCGGACCATTCAAAATTGCCGCGCAGGAAGCCGCCGAAATGATCGTCTGTAAGTACCTTGCCCACCCGACCGCCGACGTTGATGGCGTGCGTATTTTTTGTTCCGCCGGGAACGCTGAATCCACCGCCGGCCCAGACGCCAAAGTCCCAGGGTTGACCATCGAGCGGTTTTGCGGATTGGGCGTTGGCACAGAAAGAGCTAACCAGGACAAATACAAAAATCGCACCGCGGAGACGCGGAGACGCGGAGAACTGCCATTGCCAAAAAGTTTTTAAGTGCAAATCTGCATCTCCCGGGAACAGGAAAGACTATCAGGTGGCGTGGCAAACGCCCAATGGAACCCAGCAAAACGAGATTTCCATTGACAAAAGAAAGTGCAACAAGTAACA